>JAPYSD010000148.1 GCA_029936705.1 Croceicoccus sp.
TCGGCTCCGCGCCGGGCGGGTTGGGGCAGGTGACGATCCTGTCCTCGATGCTGTGCGGCGCCGTGTCGGGCAGCGCGCTGGCCAGCGCGTCGGCGATGGGATCGGCGATCGGTCCCGAAATGCGCAAGCGCGGGTTCGATGCCGATTACGCGGTCAACGTGTCGACCACCGCGTCGATCACGGGGCTGCTGATACCGCCGTCGCACAACATGATCATCTATGCGACCGCGGCGGGCACGGGCATTTCGATCGGCGACCTGTTCCTGGGCGGGATCGTGCCGGGCGTGCTGACCGGGCTTGCGCTGATGGTGGTGGCGGCCATCGTGGCGACGCGGCGCGGCTATCCGCGCGGCACTTTCCCCGGCTGGCGCCCGCTGATGCGCGCGGCGGCGACCTCGATCCCCGGCATATTGACCGCGGTCATCATCCTTGTCGCCATCCTGGCGGGCATCTTCACCCCGACCGAAAGCGCGGCCATCGCCTGTACCTACACGCTGCTGATCGGTGCATTCGTCTATCGCGACCTAGATCTTGCGCGGATGCGGGCGGCGTTCGTGAACAGCGCGCGCACCACGATCATGGTGATGTTCATCATTGCCGCCGCGTCGCTGTTCGGCTGGGTGCTGGCCGTGCTGCAGGCGCCCACGCAGCTGGCCGACCTGCTTGCCCCCGCGATGACCAGCCCGCTGCTGACGCTGCTGCTGATCGCGCTGATGCTGCTGGTGCTGGGCACGTTCATGGACATGGCGCCACTGATCCTGATCACCACGCCGATCTTCCTGCCCATCGCGGCGCAGGTCGGCATGGACCCGGTGCAGTTCGGCATCATGCTGATGCTGGCGCTGGGGATCGGCCTGCTGACCCCGCCGGTCGGATCGGTGCTGTTCGTCGGCTGCGCGGCGCAGGGCATTCCTATCGGGCAGGCGCTGAAGACGATCTGGCCGTTCTACCTGGCCCTGCTGTTCGCGCTGCTGCTGGTGATCTGCGTGCCGGGCTTGTCGCTGTGGTTGCCGGGCGTACTGGGCTAAGGGCCTCGCTTTGCTGCCCGGAATCATAAACGGCGATGATGATAAGCAAGCAAAAGAAAAAATTGGACCGATTGTGCCGCGGGTGTGATTATTGGCTCAACAGATTGATCGACCGGCGCTTTGGATGAAATGGCGCACCGCGGTCGCAGGACAGGCCGCGTGCTGCAGGGCGACTTTTGCAGGCCACCTGCCTGACTTGCCCGCCCCCGGTCTGGAGAGGTTGAGAACATGGACAACTTGAACATTCTCGTGATTGGCGGCGGCATCGGTGGTCTGACCGCTGCGATCGCCCTGCGTGGCGGCGGCCACCGCGTGACCGTGATCGAGAAGGATCCCGACTGGGCCGTCTATGGCGTGGGCATCATCCAGCAGGCGAACGTGCTGCGCGCGATGAAGCAGCTTGGCCTGATCGACGACTACATGGGCGCGGCGGTCGGCTTCGACCACGTGGTCGTGCACGCGCCCGATGGCACGCAGGTCGCCCGCGTGCCCAGCCACCGGCTGGTCGACGGTTATCCCGCCAATGTCGGGATCGGCCGTCCCGCGCTGCACAAGGTGCTGGGCGACCGCACGATCGCGGCGGGCGCCGACGTGCGCCTGGGCGTCACGGCCGAAAGCATCGACGACGACGGCGAGGGCGTGACGGTCCGTTTCTCGGACGGAGGCGAGGGCCGCTATGACATCGTGATCGGGGCAGACGGCGTCTATTCCGACACGCGGCAGGCGGTCATGCCCGATGCGCCCAAGCCGGAATACACCGGCCAGGCGGTGTGGCGCTACAACCTGCCGCGCCCTGCTGACCACGATGCGCTGCATGTCTACAACGGGCCGACCGGCGTCGGCCTGGTGCCGATCAGCGATGCGCTGATGTACATGTATGTGACCACGCCCGAACCCGGCAATCCCTGGTACGCCAAGGAAGGCCTGGCGCAGGCCATGCGCGAGAAGCTGGCCCACACCGCGCCGCAGATCCGCGAGATGGCGAAGGACATCACCGACGACGACGGCGTGGTCTATCGCCCGCTGGAAAGCGTCATGCTGTATGGCGCGTGGAGCAAGGGGCGCGTGGTGCTGCTGGGCGATGCCGTGCACGCGACGACGCCGCACCTGGGCCAGGGCGCGGGCATGGCGATCGAGGACAGCATCGTGCTGGCCGAGGAAGTGGCCCGTGCCGACACGCCCGAAGAGGCCTTTGCCGCCTATCGCGACCGCCGGTTCGAGCGGTGCAAGTATATCGTCGAGAGTTCGCTGGCGATCTGCCACGGACAGCTGGGCAAGGGCCCGGCGGTCGACAACCACAAGGCCACGGCGGAGATGTTCGAAGTCGCGGCCCAGCCGATTTGATTCCCCGACTTGAAGGAAATGTGAAATGAGCCGTGTGACCGAGATCCGCTATGTCGGATATGGCGTCGAGGATTTCGCCGCCGAGCGGAAGTTCTATGCCGACGACTGGGGCCTTGTCGAAGTTGCCTCGGATGACGGCATGGCCTGGTTCAAGACCCATGGCCACGACGAACACCACGTCGTGCGCCTGCACGACACCGGCACCAATTGCGTCGAAGTGATCGCGCTGGCCGCCGACAGCCGCGAGGATGTCGATGCGCTGCACGCCAGGGTCGCTGAGGCCGGGTGCAAGATCGTGCACGAGCCGAAGGACATCGACGCACCGGGCGGCGGCTATGGCTTCCGCTTCTTCAGCCCCGACGGCCTGCCGTTCGAGGTGAGTTCCGACGTCGCCCGCGCGGACAAGCGCGCGATGGAGCGCTGGGAAGGCATGCCGGTCAAGATCAGCCATATCGTGCTGCACTCGCCCGATCATCATGCGGCGGTGAAGTTCTTTACCGACGTGCTGGGCTTTCGCGTCTCGGACTGGCTGGGCGATTTCATGTGCTTCCTGCGCTGCAATTCCGCGCATCACCGCATCGCCTTGCTGCCTGGGCCGCCGTGCCTGAACCACGTCGCCTATGACATGCTGGGCGTGGATGACATGATGCGGGGCGTTTCGCGGCTTAAGCAGCGCGATATCGATTGCCGCTGGGGTCCGGGCCGCCATACCGCCGGGGACAACACCTTCAGCTATTTCTGCACGCCCAGCGGCTTCGCGGTCGAATACACCGCCGAGCTCGAGGAAGTGGATTTCGAGAACCACCAGGACAAGGTGCACGAACCCGGCCCGCGGGTCATGGACCAGTGGGGCATCGGTGTCGGCGGTCCGCAGACCATGCCCAAGCCTGCTGCCGATCCCTGCCTGTTCACCCCGGCGAAGGTCTGACCGATGGCGCTCTATTCTCCGTTCAAGAACTATATCTGGAACCTGTCGGTCGCGATCGCGATGGAAAGCGGCGGGCGCATCGGCGAGATCGTCGACATGTGCCAGCCGATCCTGGATGCCGCCGACAGCGGCGCCGATGCGGGCACCCCGCTTTTCATGAAGCAATGGGCCGCGATGGGGCACAAGCTGCTGGAACTGGCGGCAGAGGACGAGGCCAAGGGCCGCGCGTTCTCCGCCTCGGACAAGCTGGAGCGGGCCTCGCTCTACCTGCTCGTCGCCGAACGCATGCAGGGTCACGGCACGCAGGGGCGCGAGGAAACCTACGCGCTGGCCCGCGACACGTTCGATCGTTCGACCGCTTTGGGCAAGCTGAACCGCGAACGGGTCGAGATCCCGCTAGAGAACGGCACGATGTCCGCGATCTTCACGCGCGCTCCGGGCGATGGGCCTAAGCCTTGCGTGGTATTCTGCAACGGCCTCGATAGCTGCAAGGAGATGCTTTACTGGACCGGCATGCCTGCCGCACTGGCGCGGCGCGGCATTTCGACGCTGTGCGTCGATCAGCCGGGCACGGGCGAAGCGCTGCGCCTGCAGGGCCTGCCCGTCGATCCGCATAGCGAGAGCTGGGCGTCGAAGGCGGTCGACTGGCTGGAAACGCAGGATTGCGTCGACCCCCAGCGTATCGGCATGACCGGCATCTCGCTGGGCGGCCATTTCGCGCCTCGCGCGGTCGCCTACGAACCGCGTTTCGCCAGCGGTGCGGTGTGGGGCGCCAACCACAACTGGCGCGAAGTGCAGGACAAGCGGATGGAGCGCGAAGGCGAGAACCCGGTCCCGCATTACTGGGCGCATGTCCACTGGGCGTTCGGCGCCAAGGACCAGGAGGATTTCCTGCAAAAGTCGGCGGACATGAACCTCAACGGCCACATGGACCGGATCAAGGTTCCCTTCCTCGTCACGCATGGCGCGCACGACCGGCAGATCAGCGTGGGCTATGCCGACGATCTCTACGACCAGCTGGTCAATTCGCCGCGCCGCGAAAAGGTCATCTTCACCGAGCGTGAAGGCGGCGTCGAACACGTCGGGGCCGACAACATGAGCTATGGCCGCGACCTGATCTCCGATTGGTTCGCCGAAACGCTGGGCGGGACGACCGCCTGACCCGGACCGTGCAGCGCGCGTCACGGCGCGCGCTGCGCATGGCCCGGCTATCCACGTCCAACACATTGACGGGGTTTCAATAATCGCCGGACGATCTAGGTTGCGCGCGATATTGAAAGGATTGCCCTGCATGTACCGACTGCTTCCCGTCCTCCTCCTTGCCGGTTGTGCCGCACAGACAGGCGGCGTGCCCGCCGCGCCCCCTGCCGAGACTGCGGCGAGCGGACAAGCTGCCGGGCAGACGACCGCACAGGAAGACGCCCGCCTGCTGGCGTTTCTCGATTCCGCTTTCGACGCGCAGGTCGCGCTCAGCCCCGAAGCGCTGACCAGCCTGGGTTCGAAGCAGGACTATGACAAGCTCAACGATTACACGCTGGCCGCCGATGCGAAGTCGCTGGCGCTGGCCGAAAGCCAGCTGGCCCAGATGCGGGCGCAGTTCGATCCGGCCCGGCTGGGCCCGTCGGCGCGGCTCAGCTACGAATTGTTCGAACGCTCGGTCGAGCGTCAGCGCGCAGGCGCGCGGTTCAGCGCCTATGCCTTTCCGGTTTCGACCAATGGCACGCCCGCGGGTGACATCCCGGTCTTCTTGATCAACCAGCACAAGGTTTCCAGCGTCGCCGATGCCGAGGCCTATATCGCCCGCCTGCGCGACAGCGAGCGCGTGATGGACGAGACCGTGGACGTCATGCAGCAGCAGGCCGCCATGGGCATCGTCCCGCCCGAAATGGTGTTCGAACCCGCGACCGCCGATGCGCGCAGCATCCTGCAGGGCGCACCGTTCACGGGGGGAGAGGACAACCCGGTATGGGCCGATTTCCAGACCAAGGTGAACGCGCTGGACATCGCCGACGCGGAAAAAACCCGCTTGCTGGGCGAAGGCCGCGCCGCGCTAGTCGGGCCGTTCCGCAAGGGGGTCGAGGCGCTGATCGCGGGCATCGCCACGATCGAGCCGCAGGCCAAGGGCAACAATGGCGCGTGGAGCCTGCCGGACGGCGGGGCCTATTACGCCAACAGGCTGGCGAACTGGACCACCACCGACCTGACCGCCGACCAGATCCACGCCATCGGGCTGGAACAGGTCGCCGCGATCCGCGCCGAGATGGAGCAGGTCATGCAGCAGATCGGCTTTAAGGGCACGCTGGAGGAATTCTTCACCGCGCTGCGCAGCGATCCGGAATACAAGTACCCCGATACCGCCGAGGGGCGCGAGCATTACCTTGAGGAAGCCCGCACGCTGATCGCGAATGTGATGGCCAAGGCCCCGCAATATTTCGAACGCCTGCCCAAGGCCGCGCTGGAAGTGCGCGCGGTCGAGCCGTTCCGCGAGGATACGGCGTCGGTTGCCTTCTACAACCGCCCGGCGCCCGACGGTTCGCGGCCCGGCATCTTCTATGTCAACCTGGCCGACATGAACCAGGTCAACCGCGTGCAGACCGATGCCATCGCCGCGCATGAAGGCGCGCCCGGCCACCATTTCCAGATCGCCCGCGCGCAGGAACTGGAAGGCCTGCCCAAGTTCCGCCGCTTTGGCGGGTACGGCGCCTATACCGAGGGTTGGGGCCTTTATTCCGAGCGTCTCGCCGACGAGATGGGCGTCTATACCACGCCGGAGCAGCGCTTCGGCATGCTGTCGCTGCAGATGTGGCGGGCGATCCGCCTCGTGCTCGACACCGGCATCCATTCCAAGCGCTGGACGCGCGAACAGGCGATCGATTACTTCCGCTCGAACTCCCCGAATTCAGAGCGTGACATCGTCAAGGAAGTCGACCGCTACATCAACAATCCGGGCCAGGCGACCAGTTACATGATCGGCCAGCTCAAGATCGCGGAACTGCGCGCGCGCGCCGAACGCGAGCTGGGCGGCGATTTCGACATCCGCGCATTCCACGAAGCCGTGCTGGGGCAGGGGGCGCTCCCCCTCGACGCGCTGGAGCGGCAGGTCGACGCCTATATCGCACGGGCGAAGGGCTGACCATTCGCGGTCGTTTCGCCGTGCCGGGATCGGATTCCGGCACGGGGCGGCGTATGGTTCGCTGGCTGCTGATCGCGCTCTATGGCGCGGCGGGGGTGCTGCATTTGGCCATGCCCGCGCCGTTCCTGGGCATCACGCCGGGCTGGGTGCCCCATGCACCGCTGATCATCGCGCTGACCGGTCTAGCCGAGCTTGCGGGCGCGGCGGGGCTGGCGCAGCCATGGTCGGCGCGGCTGCGGCGCGCGGCGGGATGGGGGTTGGCCGCCTATGCGCTGTGCGTGTGGCCCGCCAATGTGCAGCACCTGCTGATCGACATGGCGAAGCCCGACAACGGGCTGGGCTGGGCCTATCATGGACCGCGCATGCTGCTGCAACCGGTGCTGATCTGGGCAGCCTTGTGGTGCAGCGGTGCTGCAGAATGGCGCGGGCGGGGCGGTTAGCGCCCTCATGACGCTTGTCGATCCGCCGCTTCAGAAAGTGAGGGGCACCCGCAGGCTCGTCCGCAGGTCCGGGGCATCCTCGGTCGCGCCGACCTCGACCGCCCAGTTCAGGCTGGTGCGGTCGTCGATGCGATAGGTCACGCCGAACAGCAGGCGGCCCAGCTGCAATTCGCGCGACACGATATCGCGCGTGTCCGGCCAGGCGGGCGTGGGATCCAGCAAGGCGGTCGTGGTCCGCGTGCCGAACACCCAGTTGTGCGCATAGCCCAGGTTCAGCGTGGTGCGCTGGTTGAACGATATCCCGATACCGGCAGAAGCGGTGATCGCATCGCCCGGATCGACCCGGGTCACGCGAACCGGCGGAATGACCGTGTCGATCGACCTGGCCAGGTTGAAGTTGTAGCCCAGCGTTCCGAACAGCACGACGGGATCGCTGGGCAGGATGGCGGTCACGCTGGGCGAGATGCTGTAGAAACCCGCCCCGGTCGCGACCTTCAGCGCACGGCCCAGCTCGTCGCGCGGGACGGAGAACGGGCCGCGTCCGGTCGGGAACACGCCCTGCAGATTGGCCAGCACATAGGGCGCGCCATTGCGCCCGTCGATCAGCTGGTAGCGCGCCGTAACTTCCAGATCGCCGACGCCGAAGCCGTTCAGCGAATTCTCGATGGTCCGTGCCTCGTCGTTGTTGGTGCTGCCCGGCACGGGCGCCACGATCGAGCTTTCGCTGCGATAGACCAGCGGCAGGCGCGCACCCAGTTCCAGGCGGTTCGCCACGCCGTAGCGCAGGCCGATGCTGCCGGTCAGGATGTCCTGGCGGCTTTCGTTGATGTCGAAGACGCCGATCAGCACGACTTCGGCCAGCTCCACCCCGCGAAAGACCGCGCGGCTGCGATCGGCGCGCGCATAGTCGAGTTGCGCCTCGGCGATCAGGCGCCCCTGCGGCGTCACGACGCTGCTGGTATTGTCGAGCACCGCGATCTCGATCGGCTGGTCGGCATCCTCCGGGGCCTG
>JAPYSD010000149.1 GCA_029936705.1 Croceicoccus sp.
GCTGCAAGCCGCGACTTTTCAGGACTGGCAGCAGGTCTCGCGCGTCTTCGCACCGCTATACGACGTGTCGGACGCGATCGCGCCCGGCAGCCCCCTGGCCGCAGAGGTGAAGCGGATCGCCAGCGCGACCGACGATCCGCTGGAACGCGCCGCCATGGCGACGAGGCTGGTGCAGGAACGGATCAGCTATCTGATGAATGGCATGTCGGGCGGCAATTACGTCCCGCAGGCCCCGGCCACGACTTGGGAGCGGCGCTTTGGCGACTGCAAGGCGAAATCGCTCCTTCTGCTGGCCATGCTGGACGGGCTTGGCATCGATGCCAAGCCTGTGCTGGTCAACACCACGTTCGGCGATGCCGTTCCTGACATGGTGCCGATGCCGGGCGCCTTCGATCACGTAATCGTGCGCGCCGATATCGGCGGAACGCCCTATTGGCTGGATGGTACATCGTCCGGAATGCGGCTGTCGAACATCGGAAACACGCCCGGATTTCGCCACGCCCTCCCACTCACGCCGCAGGGTGCGGGTCTGCAGACGATCGAACCGCGACTGCCCGGGGTCCCCGACATGACGGTAAAGATCACGCTGGACCAGCGCGGCGGGGTCCAGATTCCTTCGATCGCCACGGTCACCACCAGCGTATCGGGGGCCTCTGCCAGCAATCTGGCGGCCTCGATCGGGCAAATGAGCGAGGATCAGCGCGACGAGGTCCTGGATTCGCTGGCCGCCAACACCCCGCTCGGCGCCTTGTCGCCGATCGACGGCGACCTCGAGATCCTGAAGGACGAGGGTATCGTGAACTTTACCGTGACGGGGCTGATCACCTCGCCATGGTCGAGCGAAGGCGCGCGCATGCGGCAGGACCTCGGCATGCTGCCCGCGTCGGACTTCGAATTCTCAGCCGATCGCGCACGCGCCGCGTGGAAGGACATACCGGTCGAACTCGGCCGCCCTAGCCTTGTCGAGAGCGAGGTGACCATCCTGCTGCCCGAAAACGGCGAAGGCTTCGACCTGCAAGGCCGCCCCGATATCGAGGTGAGCTTCGGCGGCGAGCGCATTACCCGCCATGTCGAACTGGCAGGCGGACGCCTGCTGGCGCGCGAACGGCTGGAAAGCCTGGGCGGCGAATTGCCGGCGTCGGACGTGGCAAGGGCGCGGACGCAGGCGGCACGCGCAGCGAATTCGATGCCGTTCCTGCTGGCCCCCGCCGATGTGCCGCGCGCGTGGGAATATGCGCGGCCCGACCTCAAGAAGCGGCTTGCGCCCTATGAAGATGCCTATGCCAAGTCCATCGCGCGCGATCCCGACGACGCGAACAGCTTCCTCAATCGCGCTCGTTTCCGCCAGCAGACGGGTAATCTGGCAGGTGCGGTCAAGGACTTCGACGAGGCGATCGCGCTGGACCCCGCGCCCGACAAATACAGCTACCGCGCCTATCTGAAGCGCAGTCTGGGCAATGACGACAAGGCGCTGGCGGATTTTCGGACCGCGTTCGACCTGGAACCGACCAGCGAAAATGCCCGAAGCCTGGCCTATCAGCTTGCCCGCATGGACGAGACGGACGAGGCGCTGGCCCTGCTGGACGAGTACGACGACTACGGCGAGAATCACGAGAATTTCGTCAGCACGCGCGCCGATGTGCTGGCCTTTGGCGGGCGCGCGGGTGAAGGGCTGGCGCTCATCGACAAACTCGTCGACGAGGGGCCGGGCAAGAGCTATCTTCTCAACAAAGCATGCTGGTATCGCGCCCGGTTCGATGTCGGACGCGATACGATGCTGGACACCTGCAACCAGGCCGTCCAGCAGGGCGGCAATCCTGCCGTGCTCGACAGTCGCGCGCTGGCCTATCTGACCTTGGGCGTACCGGAAAAGGCAAAGGCCGATGCCGAGGCGGCGCTGGCCAGTTCGCCCGATTCCTATCTGACGCTGTACCTGCTCGGCTTTGCGCAGCGGCGTCTGGGGGACAAGGGCGGGGAGGAGACGATCGCCTATATCGCCGAGACCTGGCCGGGCGTGGCGCAGGACTACGCGCTCTACGGGCTGAAGCCGTGAGGCGCGCTCAGCCGATGTCGAGCACGTAGCCGAGCGAGCGCACGGTACGCAGCGGATTGCCCGCGCCCGCGGCCTTGAGCGCGCGGCGCAGGCGGCCGATCCACACGTCGACCGTGCGCTCGTCGATGGGCGGTTCCAGCTTGCCCAGCCCCTCGATCAGCTCGTGCCGGGTCAGGACGCGATTGGGATTCTCGGCAAAGAAGCGCAGCAGGCGGAATTCGTTGGGGCGCAGCGCGATCGCGGCCCGGCCCCACCGCGCCTGGAGCGCCATCAGGTCGATCACCAGCTCGCCCGCCTGAAGCTGCTGGGTCGCATGCCGATGGCGGCTGCACGCCAGGACCGCCAGCACGCGGTCAAGCACGGCATTCCGGTCCAGCGGGCCAACCATGTAATCGTCGGCACCCGCACTCAGCGCGCGGCGGCGGTCCTCGGTATCGTCGCGTTCCAGCACCATGGTGACATGCGCGTCGCGCGTGCGGTCGTCCGCGCGCAACCTTCGGCACATTTCCAGCCCGGAAAGATCGTCCATGACCCAGTCGACGAATGCCCAGACTGGCCCGTCGAGCAGACGGCGCGGCCCACAGGCTTCAAGCCTTTCAAAGCGGAAGCTCATGTCGTCGTGCGCGAACGGCTCCATCGCTTCGGCGTATGGGTCGGTCAGGTAGATGTAAACGATATCCACGATGCGGCGGTCCCCCGGTTGCGGACCGGAGTTGGCGCAATCATGTGACGCATTCGTGACGCATTCGCGGCGTTCGTAACATTGGGACGGCAAAGCCCTCCGAACAGCGAAAAAACCTGTCCGGAGGGCTGCTTGCGCCTATCGCCGAAAGCGGATCAGCTGATCGCCCCGTGGCAATGCTTGTACTTGTTGCCCGACCCGCACGGACAGGGCGAATTGCGGTTGATGTCCATCCCCGCATAGGGATTTTCCCGCTCCGCCCCGCCGGGACCGACTTGGGCGAAGGTGGATCCGGCCAGCGCGCCGAACATCGCCTCGCGCCCGCGCGAACCGTCGCCGTCATTGCTGTTGTCGATGCCCGTCAGCGGATCGACGTGGCCGGTCATCAGCCCCGCCTGTCCGCTCGCCGGTTCGCCCAGTTGCAGACCGGCGCCGGGATTGGTCAGGAATTCGGGCAATTCGGGCAGCGGAGCCGGTTCGGGCGCCGCCATGCGCAGGTTCGTCGTCATCAGGATATGCGTCACATCCTCGCGAATCGCCTCGAGCATGCGTTCGAACAGCGCAAAAGCTTCCTGCTTGTACTCGTTGATCGGCTGCTTCTGTGCATAGGCGCGCAGTCCCACCACCTGGCGCAATGCGTCAAGCGTGGCGAGGTGCTCCTTCCAGTGGAAGTCCAGCCGGTCGAGCAGCACGGATTTCTCAACCTGCCGCCAGATCGAGGGGTCGATGCTGGCGATCTTGGCGTCCATCTTCGCATCGGCCTGCGCGGCCAGGCGCTGCTCGATATCCTCGGGATCGATGCCATCCTCTTCCAGCCAGCTCTCGATCGGGGCTTCCTCGCCGGTGATCTCGGCGTATTTCGCCGTCAGCCCCTCGACATTCCACTGCTCCGGGTAGGAACCGGGCGGGCAGGCTTCGGCCACGATCGAATTGACCGTGTCGGTCCGCATTTCCAGCACGACATCGTCGACCGTCTCGCTGTCCATGATCTCGGCGCGCTGCTCGTAGATCACCTTGCGCTGGTCGTTCATGACGTTGTCGTATTCCACGACCTGCTTGCGAATGTCGTAGTTGCGGGCCTCGACCTTCTTCTGCGCCGTCTCGATCGCCTTGGACAGCCACTTGCTGCCGATAGCCTCGCCGTCCTGCAGGTTGGCGTTCATCATCTTGGAAAACAGCGTGTCCGGCCCGAAGATGCGCAGCAGATCGTCTTCCAGGCAGAGGTAGAAGCGGGACAGGCCCGGATCGCCCTGACGGCCCGAACGGCCACGCAGCTGGTTGTCGATACGGCGCGATTCGTGGCGTTCTGTGCCCAGCACGAACAGCCCGCCCGCTTCCAGCACGCGCTGCCGCTCGGCCGCGATCTCGCTCTTGATACGCTCGGCTGCGGCGTCGCGCTCGGGCCCCTCGGGCATGTCGCGCAGCTCGTCCTCGATCCGGAAATCGAAATTGCCGCCCAGCTGGATGTCGGTGCCGCGGCCCGCCATGTTGGTGGCGATGGTCACCGCGCCTATCCGGCCGGCCTGCGCGACGATATGCGCTTCCTGTTCATGCATGCGGGCGTTCAGGACCGAGTGCTTCACCCCTTCCTCCGTCAGGAAGTTCGACAGCAGCTCGGACTTCTCAATCGAGACTGTTCCGACCAGCACCGGCTGACCGATCTCGTTCTTTTCCTTGATGCCCTTGGCGATCGCGGCGAATTTCTCGAGCGTCGACTTGTAGAACTGGTCCTCCTCGTCGACACGCGCGATCGGCACGTTGGTCGGAATCTCGACCACGTTCAGCTTGTAGATGTCGTAGAATTCCGCCGCTTCGGTCGCGGCGGTACCGGTCATGCCTGCCAGCTTGGGATACATGCGAAAGTAGTTCTGGAAGGTGATCGAGGCCATGGTCTGGTTCTCGGGCTCGATCTTCACGCCCTCCTTGGCCTCGACCGCCTGGTGCAGGCCGTTGGACCAGCGGCGACCGTCCATCATGCGGCCCGTGAACTCGTCGATGATGACGACCTTGCCGTCCTTCACGATATAGTCGGTGTCACGCTTGAACATCATGTTCGCGCGCAGCGCCTGGTCCAGGTGATGGACGACCTGCGTATTCTCAAAGTCATAGAGATTGTCGGTCTCGAGCAGGCCGGCCTCGATCAGCTTCTGCTCGACCTTCTCGATGCCGTCCTCGGTCCAGCCGATGTTCTTGGTCTTCTCGTCCTTTTCGTAGTCATCCTCGTCCATCTGTTTCACGATGGCGTCGATGGAAACGTAAAGCTCGGACTTGTCCTCGGTCGGGCCCGAGATGATCAGCGGGGTCCGCGCCTCGTCGATCAGGATCGAGTCCACCTCGTCGACGATGGCGAAGTTGAAGGGGCGGTGCACCTGCTGCTCGCGCGAATGCTTCATGTTGTCGCGCAGATAATCGAAGCCCAGCTCGTTATTGGTCGAGTAGGTGATGTCGCAGCCATAGGCCTCACGCCGCTGCGTTTCGTGCAGATTGGGCACGATCACGCCCACGGTCAGCCCCAGGTAGTTGTAGAGCTTGCCCATCGTCTCGGCATCGCGGCGCGCAAGGTAGTCGTTGACCGTGACGACGTGAACGCCCTTGCCTTCCAGAGCGTTGAGATAGACGGCCAGCGTCGCCACCAGCGTCTTGCCCTCGCCCGTCCGCATCTCGGCGATCTCGCCGCGGTGAAGCACGATGCCGCCAACCATCTGCACGTCGAAATGGCGCATGCCGAACACGCGCTTCGACGCCTCGCGCACCACAGCAAAGGCCTGCGGCAGGATATCATCGAGCGTCTCGCCCTCGGACAGACGCTCGCGGAACGTGGCAGTGGCGCCCTGCAGCTGCTCGTCGCTCAGCGCCTCGTATTCAGGCTCAAGCGCGTTGATCCTGGCGACGATCTTCTCGATCGACTTGACGTAGCGGTCGTTGGACGACCCGAAAATGGACTTGGCAAGGCCGCCGAGCATGGGCGTTCCCCTCTATGAATGCGGTTATGAGATAATGGCATGACCCCGTACGCGGGGCATGGAGGACTGCCGGCCGAACCGGCGGTCTGAAAGGAAAGGCGCCGCGCGGCAGGCTGCCGGCGGCGAAGCGGCCCTATTCCAGCGGGCGATCCACCAACATGACGGTGGGAAACAGGATCGTGCGGAAAGTGCCGGTAAACGGCTTGCCCAGTTCACGATTACGCTGCTGGCGGCCCTTGGCGGTGACGGTTTCGCCGCGATGGGCCGACTGTGCGGACGGCGTGCTGTCGTGGCCTGCCGTTTCGCTGCATTCGGCGCTGACCGCGACGCGCGCATACGCAGGCGCGACCACGTAGGTCATGCCGAGTATGAGAGCGATAAGGGCGAGGAGCCGTTTCATGCGTGCGACAAGATAAGAGCTATCCGCCCCCGCGTCCAGCATGGACGGCCGATATCGGCAGATTTAACCGGCGGGATCAGGCGAAAAGATCGTGATCCATGTCCTTCTGGTGCGAATTGGGAACCGGAAGCTGGCAATCCTCACACTCGCGGTCGATCTCAGGAACTTCGCGCACATCCGCGCGGCCAAATCCCATCATGCGCGCCGTCAGCGTGATCGGCATCATCCACCATTCAAGCCAGAAGGCCTGAAGCGAGAGGTTGAGATCGTGCGGTTTGTCATCGTGGTTCATGGCGTTCACCGGGCACTCCAGATCTGGCCGCCGGGTGCGGGACGGCCTGTCAGGCGGCAACATGGTCTGCGCGCTCACCCTATGGGACGAACGGGCGGGATCATAACCTGTTCCGCTTATCCAGGGAAATGGTTTTGACACTAACGGTTTACGCCCTGCCGCCTATTCCCACTCGATCGTGCCGGGCGGCTTCGATGTATAGTCATAGACCACGCGGTTGATGCCCTTGACCTCGTTCACGATGCGCGTGGCACATTGCGACAGGAAGTGACTGTCGAACGGATAGACATCCGCGGTCATGCCATCGGTGCTGGTCACCGCGCGCAGGGCGCACACGAAGTCATAGGTACGCCCGTCACCCATCACGCCCACGGTCTTGACCGGAAGCAGCACCGCGAAAGCCTGCCAGATCGCGTCGTAAAGGCCCGCATTGCGGATCTCTTCCAGGTAGATCGCATCCGCCTTGCGCAGGATGTCGGCCTTTTCGCGGCTGACCTCGCCCGGGATGCGGATCGCAAGGCCCGGCCCGGGGAACGGATGGCGGCCCACAAAGATGTCGGGCAGGCCCAGCTCGCGGCCCAGTTCGCGAACCTCGTCCTTGAACAGTTCGCGCAGCGGTTCCACCAGGTCCATGTCCATGCGTTCGGGCAGGCCGCCCACATTGTGGTGGCTCTTGATCGTGACGCTGGGACCGCCGGTGAAGGACACGCTCTCGATCACGTCGGGATAGAGCGTACCCTGGGCAAGGAAATCCGCACCGCCGATCTTCCTCGCCTCGTCCTCGAACACGTCGATGAAGGTCTTGCCGATGAACTTGCGCTTGGCCTCCGGGTCGGAAACGCCTTCCAGCCCCTTCAGGAACAGGGTTGAGGCATCCACGTGCACCAGCGGAATGTTGTAGTGCCCCTTGAACAGGCCGACGACCTGCTCCGCCTCGCCCATGCGCATCAGGCCGTGATCGACGAAGACGCAGGTCAGCTGGTCGCCGATTGCCTCGTGGATCAGGACGGCGGCGACGGCGGAATCGACCCCGCCCGACAGGCCGCAGATGACCTTGGCGTCGCCGACCTGCTCGCGGATCTCGGCGATCTTGACGTCGCGGAACTGCGCCATGGTCCAGTCACCTGCGCAGCCGCAGACATGGCGGACGAAATTGGCGATCAGCCTGCCTCCGTCGGGCGTGTGCACGACCTCCGGGTGGAACTGCGTGCCATAGAAACGGCGCTTTTCATCCGCGATCACGGCAAAGGGCGCGCCGTCGCTGGTGGCGACGATCTCGAAGCCCGGCGCAAATTTTGTCACCTTGTCGCCGTGGCTCATCCAGACCTGATGGCGTTCGTCCGTCTGCCACAGCCCGTCGAACAGCGCGCATTTTTCGGTCACGGTCAGGAAGGCGCGGCCGAATTCGCCGCCCTCGCCCGTTTCATGGCCGGGACGAACCTCGCCGCCAAGCTGGTG
>JAPYSD010000699.1 GCA_029936705.1 Croceicoccus sp.
CTTCGAGCGGAGCCTCGAACCCGGCCACGCCGCTGGCGGCCAGTTCGGCGCTGGTGACGGCGGCCTGCGCGGGAAACGCCTCGCGCACGGCGCGCAGCACGGTACGCTGTGAGTACTTGATCTCGCCCGGCATCACCGCCTGGCACAGCATCATCGACAGCACGTCGCGCAGACCGTTCGCGTCCAGCCCCAGCAGATGCGCCGCGCCCAGCGCTGCGCCAAAGGCGGCGTTGATCGGCGGAGGATACCAGCCCCCCTCCTCCATCGGCCGGTCGAGAGCCAAGCCGATGCGGCAGGACAAGTCGCAGCCGACCGCCAGCGCGGTTATCAGCCGCTTCCCGTCGATCCCGCCCCGGTCCTGCGCCAGTGCCAGCAGCGCAGGCACCAGCGAGGCATTGGGATGCGCGAACGCGGCATCGAACGTATCCTCGTAATCCAGCGCATGGGCCATCGCGCCATTGGCCAGCGCCGCCTGGGGCGCGGCGGCGGTCAGCCCGGTACCCAGGATCGAGCAGGGTCCGGGCGATTTCGCGGCCAGGTCGATGAAGGGCCGCGCCTCTGCCGCCATGCCGCTGGCCGCCAGCATCACGCCGGTGGCATCCAGCAGCACCCGGCGGCAGGCGGCGACCGTGCCGGCAGGCAGATCGTCATAGCCGATCGCCGCATAGGCCGCGCACAGCCGGTCGGTGACGCCCTCCATGGCCTAGGTCGATTCCGCCAGCGCCCGGCGCCGGGCCGCGTCCATGCGCGGCGCGACCGACAGCAGCACGATGGCGGCGATCAGGATCCCTGCGCCGATCAGTTCGGCATCGCGCGGCTGCGTCAGGCCCCAGAACCAGGCCAGCAGCAGTGCCGCGCCCACGCCCGCGACCAGGCTGGCCGCGCGTTCCAGCGGCACGCAATAGGCATTCTCGCGCGGGTCGAGCAGGATGATGATCGCGATCACCGAGATCGCCGTCAGCGTCAGCCCGATCCAGAAGATCGGCCACATCGCGGGATCGGTCCACACTTCGACAAAGCCCCATTCCAGCTCGCCCGGCTGGCCGCCGATGCCGGTGGCCGACAGCACGGCCAGCGCCGCGACCGACAGCGGCAGGGCGATGATCTTCTCCTCGACGAAATAGCGGCGCACCATGGCGGGATCGCCGTTCTTCGCGGTCTTGTTCATGATGACGAGGCGCAGGAAATAGCCCACCGTGTACAGCACGACCGTCGCGATCGCGATCGGCGGCAGTTTCAGCCCGCCCCGGTCGAACAGGGTCAGCGCCAGCGCCAGCAGCACCATGACCAGCGCGGTCCAGCTCCACCAGCGCACCTTGCGCCCGAACATCAGGTCGACGATGGGCGCGATGACCAGGATGTCGCCGCGCATCAGCAATTGCATGAAGGGGATCGACACCCCCTCGATCGTGAAGGACATGGGCACGGTGAACAGCACCAGCGCGGTGCCCAGCCCCGACAGCGCGGTATAGCGCGTCGGAAGCGGCACCCGCACGGGGCCAAGCTGCACGCCATGCGCGTCGCGGTGCCAGCC
>JAPYSD010000150.1 GCA_029936705.1 Croceicoccus sp.
CGGCCTCTCGCCCCAATCGGCGCGGATCGTGGCCGAGAAGATGCGCGGCTGCATCGGCGTCGTCTCGGTCAGTGAGACGGTACCCGCCTGCGCGGAAGCCTAGCCGCGCTTGGGCCCGTAGATCGTCATCAGCGAATCCGCGAAATCCTGCTCGCGGCTGGAGCATACGCCCAGCACCTGCGCTTCCTCGCACCCGTCGGCGACGACATAGGCGTGGCCCATGTCGCTATCGATGTAGATCCCTTCGCCCTTGTGCAGCGTCACGGGCTCGTAGAACTCGGTATGCACGACGATGCTGCCTTCCAGGACGTGGATGTATTCCTCGCCCGGGTGGCGCACCAGCTTGCCGAATTCCTCCGCCGTCTTGGCGCGGATGGTCGTGATGATCGGGATCATCATCTTGTGCCGCAATTCGGGGCACATGTAGTGATAGTCGTAATTGGGCGTCGTCACCCGCACCGCGCGCTCGGGCTTGCCGATGCTGCGCCGCGCGGTGATCGACCGCTCTTCCTCGCGCTCCGCCGGTTCGGCGAACAGCTCGGACAAGCGGATGCCTAGCCGCTGGCTCAGCTGCATCAGCTTGTCATAGGTCAGCGTCAGCCGGTCGTGCTCGACCTTGGACAGCGTCGAGACGGGGATCCCGGTCTCGGCGCTCATCTCCTTGAGCGTCCAGCCCTTTCGCCCGCGCAGCCCTTTCAGCAGGCTGCCCAGCGTCGGATGCTGCGGCGCGGCGGATATGGGTTCAGATTTCCCCATTTGACAATTCTCTGATTAGGATCATTATGTCCCGATTAGGTCAAAAGTTAGCCGCCGAAGGTTAGCTGCGAAAAACGGCCGAGGCAACCAGGGTCGAATTGGGGGTCCCATGCGCATAACCAGATTACCCGTCGCGGGCTTGTTCGCACTATGCCTGCTGTTCGCATCGATCGGATCGATGCTGATGGCGCAGGCCTCTTCACCCGAACGCGGGGACGGGGCAAGCGCCGCCACGGCCCTTCCCGCGTCGTCCGGGCCCGCATCGTCCGGCCCCGCTGGCGATTCGACCATGGGCCCCGACGGGTCGGGCGCCGCGCTGACCAAGAACGACCTCGACGCATGGCTCGACGGTTTCATGCCCTATGCGCTGGGCGACGGCGACATCGCAGGCGCGGTCGTGGTGGTCGTCAAGGACGGCCAGATCGTGACCGAGCGCGGCTTCGGCTATGCCGATGTCGCAAGCCGCAAGCCCGTCGATCCCGAAGCCACGCTGTTCCGCCCCGGCTCGGTGTCCAAGCTGATCACCTGGACCGCGGTGATGCAGCAGGTGGAACAGGGCAAGATCGACCTCGACGCCGATGTGAACCAATACCTCGACTTCACCATTCCTCCCTATGACGGCAAGCCAGTGACGATGCGCCAGCTGATGACGCATACCGCCGGGTTCGAGGAGCAGGTCAAGGACCTGATCGGTCACGACCGCGACACGGTCCCACCCTATGACGAGCTGCTGAAGCGCTGGATCCCCCAGCGCATCTTCGCGCCGGGCACCACGCCCGCCTATTCGAACTATGCCACCTCGCTGGCGGGCTATATCGTCGAGCGCGTGTCGGGCGAGCCGTTCGACGATTATGTCGAGCGCCATATCTTCCAGCCGCTGGGCATGAACAATTCCAGCTTCCGCCAGCCGCTGCCCGAACGCCTGCAGCCCGACATGGCGACCGGCTACGACAAGAAGTCGGGCGAAGTCGTGCCGTTCGAGATCGTCGGCCCCGCACCCGCCGGCTCGATGTCGTCGACGGGCCGCGACATGGCGCGCTTCATGATGGCGCATCTGAACAATGGCGAGCTGGACGGACAGCGCATCCTGCAGCCCGAGACGGCGCGCATCATGCACACGACCGCCACCACGCTGCTGCCTCCGCTCGACCGGATGATGCTGGGTTTCTTCGAGACCAACATCAACGGCCAGCAGGTGATCGGGCACCTGGGCGATCTTTCGGGTTTCCACACCTCGCTGCACCTGTTCATGGACCAAGACGTTGGCCTCTATGCATCGTTCAACAGCGGGGGAGAAGCGGGCGCCGTCAATGGCGTCAGAATCAACCTGTTCACCGAGTTCGCCGATCGCTATTTCCCCGGCAAACCGATCACCAGCCGCGTCCCGCCCGAGGAATCGGCCGAGCATGCGCGCATGCTGGCAGGCAACTGGGTCGCATCGCGCCGGGCGGATTCGACCTTCCTCAACATCACGCAGCTGATCGGGCAGGTCACCGTAGCGGCCGGCCCCGATGGCGAGCTGATCCTGCCGCCGGACATGGGCCTGACGGGCCGCCCCGCCAAATGGGTCGAGGTCGAACCCTTCGTCTGGCAGGACACGAACAGCCACACGCTGCTCGCCGCGCGGGTGGAGGACGGCAAGGTCACGCGCTTCAGCCTGTCGATCATGTCCGCCTTTACCGTGTTCGAACGCGCGCCCTGGTACAAGGACGCGGGGCTGCTGATGCCGCTGATCTACGCAGCACTGGCAGTGTTGCTGCTGACCGCGCTGTTCTGGCCGGTCCGCTGGCTGGTGCGCCGCCACTATGGCTCGGCCCTGCCGCTGACGGGGCGTGAGCGGCTGGGTTACCGGCTGTCGCGCCTGTTCGCGCTGCTGATGGTGCTGGTCCTGATCGGCTGGGGCGTGCTGATCACGCTGATGTTCGGCGACCTGACCAACCTGGGCGGCGCGTTCGATGCGATCACGGTCGTGCTACAGGTGCTGACGCTGGTGGTGTTCATCGGCGGGCTGGCGGTATTCGCCTGGTACCTGTGGCAGGTCTGGACCGGCGGGCGCCGCTGGACCGCCAAGGTCTGGAGCGTGCTGCTGCTGCTGGCGGGCATCGTGATGGTCTGGCTCGCCGCCGCGTATCACCTCTTCGGCATCGGGACGAACTACTGATGGGCGCGCTGAAGCTGGACATCAGGCGCGAGACCCTGCGCCTGGCCGCCCCGTTCCGCATCTCGGGCCATGTGTTCGAGGAGACCGAGGTGGTGGTCGCGGTCCTGTCCGATGGCACCCACCACGGGCGCGGCGAAGGCGGCGGGGTCTATTACCTGAACGACGATGCCGACAACATGATCGCCGACATCGAGGCCACCCGCAGCGGGATCGAAGCAGGCATCGACCGCGCCGCGCTGCAGGACCTGATGCCCGCGGGAGGCGGGCGCAACGCGGTCGATTGCGCGCTGTGGGAGCTGGAGGCGAAACAGCAGGGCGTGCCCGTCTGGCGGCTGGCGGGCGTGCCCGAGCCGAAACCGGTGGTCACCACCTTCACGCTGGGCGCGGACAGCCCGGAGAAGATGGCGGCGGGCGCCAGCGCCTATGCCGATGCGCGCGCGATCAAGGTGAAGCTGACGGGCGAACTCGACCTCGACATCGCGCGGGTAGAGGCGATACGCGCCGCGCGGCCTGATGTGTGGCTGGGGGTGGATGCCAACCAGGGCTTTACCTTGCGCGAACTGGGCGAATTGTCCGCCGCGCTCGACGCGTGCCGCGTGTCGCTGCTGGAACAGCCGCTGGCGCGCGGACGCGAAGGCGAGCTTGAGGGTTTCACCAGCCCCATGCCCATCGCCGCCGACGAAAGCGCGCTGACCTGCGCCGACGTGCCGGGCCTTGCCGGGCGCTTTGCCGTCAACAACATCAAGCTGGACAAATGCGGCGGGCTGACCGAAGCGCTGGCCATCGCGAAGGCCAGCCGCGAGGCCGGTCTGCAAGTAATGGTCGGCAACATGGTCGGCACCAGCCTGGCGATGGCGCCTGCCTTTGTCCTCGCGCAAATCTGCGATTTCGTCGATCTCGACGGGCCGACCTTCCTGGCAAGGGACCGCGAACCCTCGGTCACCTACAGCGACGGCACGGTCTGGGCGGGCGACGATGTCTGGGGCGGGCCCGGCGCCGCATGACTGCCGCAACCGGCCCTGCGGACGCGAAAAGCTGGTTCGGCCAGCCGCGCGGGCTGACGATCCTGATCCTGACAAACATGTGGGAGACGTTTTCCTACTACGGGATGCGCGCGCTGCTCGTCTATTACATGACGATGGAGCTGCTGATCGAGCAGGGCATGTCCTCGGTCATCTACGGCACCTATACCGCGTTCGCCTATTTCACGCCGATCTTCGGCGGCATCATCGCCGACCGCTGGCTGGGCAAGCGGCGGGCGGTGATCCTGGGCGGGTCGATCATGGCGCTGGGCCATTTCATGATGACGTTCGAGCCGCTTTTCTACATCGCGCTTGCCACCATCGCGCTGGGCAACGGCTTCTTCCTGCCCAGCCTGCCCAGCCAGATCAATGACCTCTTTGCCGCGAACGATCCGCGCCGCCCTTGGGCCTACAACATCTATTATGTGGGCGTGAACATCGGCGGCTTCCTCGCGCCGCTGATCTGCGGGACCTTGGGCGAGTTCTATGGGTGGCACTATGGCTTCGGCGCGGCGGGGATCGGCATGGCGGCTGGGCTGGCGATCTATGTCTGGGGCGGGAAATACCTGCCGGTAGAGGACCGCTCGCGGATCACGCCCACCGGCGCCAGGGTAAAGTTCTGGGACGGCTTCGACCGGCCTACGCTGATGCTGCTGGGCGGGTTGCTGCTGGCGGTGACGGTGTTCCGCAGCGCGTACGAGCAGGTGGGCAATACGGTCGCGCTATGGGCCGACAGCGGGGTCGACCGCGCGGCGGGATCGCTGGAGATCCCGATGACCTGGTTCCAGTCGCTGAACCCGCTGCTGGTAATCCTGATGACCCCCCTCCTGCTGGCGCGCTGGCGGCGGCAGGCGGCTACGGGGACAGAGGCTTCGCCGGTGCAGAAGATGGCGATCGGCGCGATGATCGTGGCGGGCGCCTATGTGCTGCTGGCCGTGGTGGCGGGCTGGCAGGACGGCGCGCGCGCCAGCTGGCTGTGGCTGGCTGCCTTCTTCGTCGTGCTGACCACGGGCGAGCTCTACATCCTGCCCAACGGCCTTGGCATCTTCGCCCGCCTTGCCCCGCAGCGGCTGGGCGCGAGCACGGTGGCCAGCTGGTTCTTCGCCACCTTCACCGGAAGCCTGGCGGGCGGCCTGGTCGGCAGCCTGTGGAGCGTATTGCCGGTGCCGGCCTATTTCGCGCTGCTGGCCGCCATCGCGGCGGCGGCGGCGCTGTTGCTGCGGATGCTGGACAAGCCTGCGCGCGCGATTTTCGCCAGCCGGGCCGAAGCCGAACAGGCCGAAGCGAGGGTCGCGGCCGCCACGGATGACAGCGCCGCGATCAGGGTTTGACAATTCTCGAATCAGGACAATAATGTCCTGAATAGAAATACGGGTGATCAGGGATCAGATCCCGTCCGGATGGCGCAGGCCCCGGTCGGGCCGCATAGGGGACTTAGGGACATGGTGCAGATCAAGACATCGGGACGAGCGATGATGCGCGCGGGCGCTGCCGTCATGGCGCTGGCAATGCCGGCCGTCGCCTCTGCCGCCGAAGCCGACGACGCGGCGGTCCAGGGCCAGGCGGCGCAGGATGGGGCGGCGCAGGACGAACGTGTTCAGGTCGAACGCGCTCCCCTGCCCGAGGATATCGTCGTCACCGCGCAGAAGCGCACCCAGCTGCTGGCCGACATCCCGCAATCGATCAGCGTCGTGGGCGAAGCCACGCTGGAACGCCAGCAGGCCCGCAGCTTCACCGATTACGTCGAACTGGTCCCCAGCCTGTCCATCACGCAAAGCAACCCGGGCGAAACCCGCGTGATCCTGCGCGGCATCAACACCGGCTCGGTCGGCTCGACCGTCGCGATCTATGTCGACGAAACGCCCTTCGGCTCCAGCTCCAGCCTGGGCAATGCCGCCGTGCTGGCGGGCGATTTCGACACGTTCGACCTGCAGCGGGTCGAGGTGCTGCGCGGGCCGCAGGGCACGCTCTATGGCTCGAACTCGCTGGGCGGCGTCATCCGCTTCGTCACCAACCCGCCCGCGCTGGGCGAGTACGAGGTGCGCGCGCAGGCAGGCGTGGAATTCGTTGACGGCGGCGGTACCGGCTGGTCGGGCAATGCGCTGGTCAACGTACCGGTAGGCGACAATATCGCCGTGCGTGCCAGCGGCTTCTATCGCCGCCAGGCCGGTTTCGTCGACGTCATCGGCCGCACCCTGGAAAAGGAAGCGGACGAGGCGGACATCTACGGCGGACGCATTTCGGCACTGTTCCAGCCCAGCGACGCGCTGTCTTTGCGCCTGACCGCGATCGCGCAGAACATCCGCGCCGGTTCGCCCAGTTCGTACGAAGCCGATCCCGTGACGAAGAAGCCGATCACGACCGATCCCTATACCGGCGCTGAGCTGTCCGGCCTCAACCGCGTGGAGTTCTATCCCGACAACAACGACGTCGATTACCGGCTTTACAACGGTACCGTCGATTTCGACCTGGGCTTCGCGACGCTGACCTCGGTCACCAGCTATGGCACGCTGAAGCAGGACCAGCGCACCGACAACACCATCGCCTTCGGCCCCACCGTCACCTTCGTCTACCAGGCGCTGGGCGGGCGGACCGACACCATCGGCGCATTCCTGGAAGCACCGCTGGACCAGAAGAAGTTCACGCAGGAAGTGCGCCTGTCCTCGCCCGATTCCGACGTTTTCGAATGGCAGATCGGCGGATATTACACCGATGAGAAGGTAAAGCTGCACCAGGAGCTGATTCCCTTCGTGCAGGACACCGCGCAGCTGTTCGACCCGACCGTGCTGGGCTTTGCCGACCTGCTGACGCTCGACCTCAATTCCGATTACGAGGAGATCGCGGGCTTCGCCAATGCCGACTTCCACATCACGCCGCGCTGGGACGTCAGCGGCGGGGTGCGCTACAGCCATAACGAGCAGACCGTGCAGCAGATCGAGCAAGGCGCGTTCCAGCCCCTGCAGGGCCTGCCCTCGCCCAACATCACCGACGGCGATTCCAGCGAGAACGTGTTCACCTGGTCCGCCTCGACCCGCTACGAGCTGAGCGACCTCAGCTCGGTCTATGCGCGCGTGGCCAAGGGGTATCGTCCCGGCGGCCCCAACGTGATCCCGCCGGGCGCGGGCCCGGATTTCCCCGTGCAATACGAAGCCGACACGCTGATCAGCTATGAAATCGGCGTGCGCGGCGAGACTGCGGACCGCAGTTTCGCCTTCGACGGGGCGGTCTATTACCTCGACTGGAACGACATCCTGGTGTTCGGCGCATTCGACAGCGCCATCGGCCCGGTCGGCGCGAACGACAACGGCGACGGCGCGCGCGTCTATGGCGCCGAAGTCAGCGCCACGCTGCGCCCCACCGCGGGGCTCCAGCTGGCGGTCAACGGCGCCTATAACGATGCCAAGCTGTCCGACGACACCCCGCCGGTCACCGGCGGCCTCGAAGGGGACGAGCTGCCCTATACGCCCAAGTTCACCACCACCTTCAGCCTGGATTACGAATGGGCGCTGGGCGGCGATGCGACGGCGTTCGTGGGCGGCGACGTGCAGCTGGTCAGCGACCAGTCCGCCGCGTTCGACCCGGCCTATCGCGCCACCTTCGGGCGCAGGCTGGAACTCGACGGTTATGAAAAGGTCGACCTGCGCGCGGGCGTCGATTTCGGCGCGTTCAGCGTGACCGCCTTTGCCCGCAACCTCACCAACACGCTCGGCCTCAGCAACGTGGCCGACTTCGGCGCGCGTCCCGATACGCTGGTCTCGGCCTCGCCGATCCGTCCGCGCACGGTCGGCCTGTCGGTGGCGGCAGGCTTTTGACCGCCGAGGCGGGCGAGATGGAGCGGGTCGCCGAAGCACCGGCCCCGGCAGGACACGGCTTCGCGCCGCCC
>JAPYSD010000151.1 GCA_029936705.1 Croceicoccus sp.
CGCCGGATTCGTCGATGTTCACATCGACGATGTAGTCCTTGATGTCCTTCCAGAACACCGCCGCGCTCAACCCGCCGTTGCTCGACATGTAATATTCGAGGCTGGCATCGAGGTTCCAGGCTTCATAGGGGCGGAGGTTCGGATTGCCGAACGTGCCCTCGACCTCGTTCTCGTCGTTCACCTCGATCTCGAAGCGCGGTGCGAGCGAGCCGAGCTTGGGCCGCATCAGGCTCTTGTAACCGGCCGCGCGCAGCAGAAGGTCGGGCGTAAGCTCGTATTTCGCGTTCAGGCTGGGCAGCCACTGGTCATAGTCGCGCTGGAATTCGACCGGCGCGATGCACACGATGTCGTCGTCCGTCGGATCGCCCGCACCGGCGCCGCACTCGCCGCCCAGCACCGCGCCTTCCTCGTAGATCGTGGCGGTGTTGCCGAACAGCTGGTTGCTGGTGTCCTCGTACCGCACGCCGCCGATGACCGACAGGCGGTCGTTCTCGAACTTGCCCAGCAGGTAACCGGCCAGGATATCCTCGTCCGCGCGGTAATCCTCAAGCGAGGAATCGAACGCGCTGTCGATCTCGTTCAGTTCGAACGCGTCGCGGTTGGCGTTGAAGAAATCGGTCGCGCCGTCATAGCTGGGGACGGGATCGATGCTGGTCAGGCGGTAGGTGCTGGCCCCCAGCACGTCTTCCAGCGTGAAGTCGTCGTTCTCGTAGAACTGGACTTCCTTGTCATAGGTCTTCTCGCGCCAGCGGCCCTTGAACCCGGCCTGCACGGTGAACGTGCCCGCATCCAGAAAGAAGTCGCGGCCCAGGTCGAGCTGCAGCGCATATTCCTCGTCCTGCGCGTCGGACAGCGACACGTATTCGATGTCGTTCAGCCCATAGGTCGATGCATCGCGAA
Source organism: Croceicoccus sp. (assembly GCA_029936705.1). GTDB lineage: Bacteria > Pseudomonadota > Alphaproteobacteria > Sphingomonadales > Sphingomonadaceae > Croceicoccus. The sequence continues at coordinate 901 of JAPYSD010000151.1, forward strand.
ACGTGAAGCCGTTGCCGACGACATCGAACAGCGGGATGCGCGGATCGCCGTAATCGACCGCGATGGCGACGTTCTCGCCCTCGAAATCGCGGCGGAACTGGGCGGGATCGACCGATCCGTCCTCCTTTTCCGACGCCTTGGCATAGCTGGCCGAATATTCGGCGAACCAGCCGCTATCCAGCTCGGTCTTGCCGCCCGCCACGATGTTCCAGATGCGCTGGCGCTCGAACCGGTCCTTGATGTCGCGCTCGACGCGCACGCGGCCCTCGTCCTCCTCCGCGTCATAGGTGTCGGCATAGGTCACGACATTGCCTGCGGCCGAAATGTCGATGGTGTCACCGAAATCGAAGGACAGGCGGCGGCGATATTCCTGGTCGTCGAACTGGCTGAAGACGCCCTTCACGAACAGCTCGGTCGTGTCGCCCACGCGGAAATCGGCGCCCAGCGTTGCCGACAGGCGGTCGCGCTCGACGTCGTAGTCGCGGTATTCCAGCTCCTCGGCATAGGGCGTGCCGTCCACGTCGTCCCAGCCGTCCGCCTCGACATTGTCGGTCTCGAACTTGCGCTTGTAATAGGACACGCCGCCCGAGATGCCGAAGCTGTCGGTGATCCGCGTGGCGAAATCGAAGCTGCCCTTGGGGGTCAGATCGTTCGAATAATCGTTGTAGCTGCCCTCGACGCGCGCGGCGAACAGGTCGGTCTCGCGGTCGAAGGCGCTGGTCGTCTCGATCTCGACCGAGCCGCCGATGGTGTCGCCGTCCATGTCGGGGGTCAGCGATTTCTTGACCGTGATCGATTCGATGATGTCGCTGCTGATGACGTCGAGCGCGACCGAGCGCGTGTCGCTTTCGGGCGCGGGCAGGCGCACGCCGTTGAGCGAGGTGGAATTGAGCTGCGGATCGAGGCCGCGAACCGACACGAAGCGCCCTTCGCCCTGGTCGTTCAGCACGTTGATGCCGGGCAGGCGGCGCAGCGATTCCGCCACGTTCTGGTCGGGAAACTGGCCGATGGCGTCGCGCGTCAGCACGTCGGACACGGTATCGGCGGCCCGCTTGCGCGAAAGCGCGCTGGCCTGGTTCGCCAGCTGGCCGACGACCAGGATGGAATCGTCCGCGCTGCCCAGCGCCACGGTCTGCTCTACGGTGCCGGTCTCGGGCACGGTGACGGTCACCGTCTCGGTCGGGGCGCCGACATATTTCACTTCCAGCGTATAGGTCCCGGCGGGCACCTCGGGAAAGCGGAACGATCCGTCGCGCGCGGTCGAGATGGTTCGGCCCAGTTCCAGGATGGTGACCTGCGCGGCCTGCAGCGCGCGCGTGCCGGTCGCGTCGACGACGGACCCGTCCAGCGTGCCCGCGGCCATGGCCTGCGGCGCTGCGACGATGGCGGAAAGCGCGCAGCCCAAGCCAAGCGCGGTGCGAAATTTGCGGTTCATGATGCCCCCTGATGCAGTGCGGTTCGCAGGGGCTTTGCCGCCCCTGTTGACGCTGGCGGCTAGGGGCGTTTTGCGACGGTAAGGCGACAGTTGCGTTTCAGTCGCGTTACATCGTGCAATATTTCGGGAATCGTATGGCCGCGCGGCATGGGCGCATGGCCCGGCGGGTCATTTCAGGCGGAATTCCATGTCGGGATAGCCGTGTCCCGCCGGCACGCCGGCCCAGCTTTCGCTGCCCTCGCTTCTCACCACGGGCAGGATCTCGCGCACGGGAAAGGCGAGGGCGCTGGTCCTGGCCTCGTCATAGCCGCGCCCCATCGCCAGCCGCATCAGCGTGGCGCGCGTCGGGCCCAGAATCTTCAGCCTGCCTTGCTCTGCGTCCTGGATCAGCGCGTCGGCTGTCGCCCAGTAGCTGGCCGAATTCTCGGTCCGGTCGGGGGACACGGCGGCGCCTGCGGGGGCCCTGGCGATATAGAAGCGCGCATCGAAACGCCGCGACAACGCGATTTGTGCGGGCGGACACCAGCGGGCGAACGGCATCAGCGCGGCGGTGTCCAGCACCCATTCCCGCTGGGCCAGCAGCGCGGCGAAATCCGCTCCGCCCAGCAGTTCGGCGCGCGCCCGTTCCAGTTCGGACCGGTCGGCGCCGCCTTGCAGCCCGCACAGCAGGCCGGTTTCCTCGAAAGTCTCGCGCAGCGCTGCCACGCGGGCGGCCGCTTCGGCATGGGGCAGGTCCGGCGCCAGAGTGCGGGCCAGCGCTGCGTCCGCCGCCTCGATCCGTCCGCCGGGAAAGGCGATCATCCCGCCTGCAAAGGCGAGCTTGCGCGATCGTTCGACCACCAGGATCTCGTCCGCTCCGCCCGCAGGGGCGGGGCGCATGGCGATCAGGGTCGCGGCGGGGATCGCGTCCTTCAGCCGCTCGGCAAGATCGGGCCTGTCGTCAAGCTCGGTCCTGCCGTGGGCGGCCTGCCAGGTCACTCGGCCTTGGCGCAGCCGCGTTCGTTCATCAGCTGCTGCAGTTCGCCTGCCTCGAACATCTCCATCATGATGTCGCTGCCGCCGACGAATTCGCCCTTAACGTAAAGCTGGGGGATGGTCGGCCACTCGGAATAGGACTTGATGCCCTGCCGGATGTCCATGTCCTGCAGCACGTCGACCGACCCATAGGCCACGCCGCAATGCTCCAGAATGGCGACCGCGCGGCTGGAAAACCCGCACTGGGGGAACAGCGGCGTGCCTTTCATGAAAAGGACGACATCGTCCTTGCTGACGATATCCTTGATGCGCTCATTGGTGTCGGACATGGTAGTTCCCGGTAATCTCGTAAAAAATGTCGTGACGCTCAATTGGGAACCGCGGTGGTCAGTTGCAAGGCGTGCAGTTCGCCGCCCATGCGTCCGCCCAGCGCATCATAGACCGCCTTGTGCTGCTTCACCCGTGTCATCCCCGCGAAAGAGGGCGACACGACATGCGCCGCGTAGTGATCGCCGTCGCCCGCTAGGTCGCGAATGGTCACCTCCGCATCGGGAAGCGCCTCGCGGATCAGGCGCTCGATCTCGTCAGCCTGCATAGCCATGATCAGCTCTCGCTCATCAGCTGGCGGCGCGCCTCGATCATCTTCTCGTCCAGCTTGGCGCGCACCATCGCGTCGTCGGCCTCCACCCCAGCGCTGGTCAGGTCGCCCAGCACCTTGCGGATCACGTCCTCGTCGCCCGCTTCCTCGAAATCGGCCTGCACCACCGCCTTGCGATAGGCCTCGGTCTCGACGTCCGACAGGCCCATCAGCCCGGCGGCCCATTCGCCCACCAGCCGGTTGCGGCGCGCGGTCATGCGGAACAGCGTCTCCTCGTCCAGGGCGGCCTTGGCTTCCTCGGCGCGGCGGCGGTCGTTGAAATCGGTCATTGTCGGTATTCCCCTGTGATAGCGTGCGGTCAGGCCGCCATGTCGCGCTGGCCGGAAAGGAAGGAAAGATCGCCCGCGGCCTTCGCCTCGTAGGCGGCGATCGCGTCCTGCCGCGCCATGGTCAGCCCGACCTCGTCCAGCCCTTCCAGCAGGCAGTGACGGCGGAACGGATCGATCTCGAAGGTAAAGCGGTCCTGGAACGGCGTGGTGACGGTGCAATGTTCAAGATCGATGGCGATCTCGTCGGTCTCGGCCACTTCCAGCAGGCGGTCGACCTGCTCCTGCGGCAGCGCGACGGTCAGGATGCCGTTCTTGAACGCATTGCCCGAGAATATGTCGGAAAAGCTGGGCGCGATCACCGCGGCGATCCCCATGTCCAGCAGTGCCCAGGCGGCATGCTCGCGGCTGGAGCCGCAGCCGAAATTGTCGCCCGCGATCAGGATCGGCGCACCGGCATGACGCGGGTCGTCGAAGACGTTGCCGTCTTTCGCGCGCACCGTTTCGAACGCGCCTTCGCCCAGCCCCTCGCGCGTGATGGTTTTCAGCCAGCGCGCGGGGATGATGACGTCGGTGTCAACGTTCTTCGCTCCGAACGGGATGGCCCGTCCCTCGATCCGGTCAATCTTGTCCATGGGTTCAGCCTATATGGCGAAGCCGCACGCGGCTCAACGCCGTAATGCGCGGCGCGAACGACTTACCGGCGCCGCCCGAAGCGCGATTCAACCTGCGGTCGCCGTTGCAGCGCCCGGGGCGATCAGTCGGTCTCGGGATTCTCGCCGCTGGGCGTCGTCGGCACGGGCTTCTGCTTGGCTTTCGCACGCTCCATCCGGCGCGATGCATACATCACCGCCGCCGCCAACGCGGCAGAGCCGATCGCGGCGCCTGCCATGGCGGCCTTGGAAGTCCAGCTGTTGTCTTCGCTCATGACGTTGTCCGTCTTTCTGTTCGCAATTCAGGCCTCTCGCCCGTCAGCGCCCTATCTGACCAGCAAGGCATGAAAGGCAAGGGCAGGGGCGCATTTTATTCACCGCTCCAGCCACGGGCGCAGCACCATCCAGCGCCGCTGCTTTTCCGCGGGCGTGATCGCGCAATAGGCGGGGCTGGAAGACGGCAGGTCGATCAGCTCCATCCCTTCGGCCCCCGCCATCGCGCGCCGTCCCAGCCGCGCCGCCGCGCTGCCGTTGAAGCCGATGGCGCGCAGTTCGGGCAGGCGCGCCGCCAGCCCGTGCAGGTCGGCCTGTTCCACCTCGCGCAGCGCGGTGTCGAGGCTGCCCCGCCGCTTCCCGCTGGCAGCCACGTCCCACAGCCCGATGCCGCGCTCCAGCAGCGCATTCAGGCGTTCGTCATAGGGCAGGGCGGGCAGATCGGGCAGGTCCGCCGCATGGCCCAGCAGGTGCCAGAACCGGTTTTGCGGATGCGCGTAATAGCGTGCCTCGGCCAGCGACCGGTCCCCCGGCAGGCTGCCGCAGATCAGCAGGCGGGTGCGCTCGTCCACGACCGGTGCAAAGCCGCGCTTCACGGTCAAAGGATGCGCCCGTCGCCATAGGGCCGGGGATCGTGAAGGACGGCGGGCGTATCCTCCTTCTCCCAGTTCAGCCTGTCGGGAAAGCGCGTCTCGATCCCGCGCAGAACCTCAGGCTCGAACAGGCGCATGTTCACGCCCATGCGCGCATATTCCGGATCCAGCGCGACCCATGCCGCCGCATTGCCGCAGACCGGGCAGAACAGGTTGGCCAGGAACGCCTCGGACAGGTCATTGCGCACGAAGCGCCGCGTCTCGCCGCGGATCGTGACCTCGTCCGCGGGGTAATAGCCCCAGACTCCGCCGCTGCGCTGGCACAGGCGGCAATTGCAGGCATTGAGATAGTCGGGCGGGCGCGGCAGTTCGACCGTGACGCTGCCGCAGATGCACCGCCCCTCGATCACCGAAAGGCGGCCATCATGCCGGTTCGGGCTGCGCCGCGCCCAGCGTGCGCACGTCGGTCAGCCTGCCGGTCACGGCTGCTGCCGCCGCCATTGCGGGGCTGACCAGGTGCGTGCGCGCACCCGGACCCTGCCGCCCGACGAAATTGCGGTTCGAGGTCGAAGCGCAGCGCTCACCCGCCGGCACCTTGTCGGGGTTCATGCCGAGGCAGGCCGAACAGCCCGGCTCGCGCCATTCCAGCCCTGCGTCCGTAAAGATCCTGTCCAGCCCCTCGGCCTCGGCCTGCAGCTTCACCAGGCCCGAACCCGGCACCACGATGGCCCAGGTGACGTTGTCGGCTTTGCGGCGACCCTTCAGCACGGCGGCGGCGGCGCGCAGATCCTCGATCCGGCTGTTGGTGCAGCTGCCGATGAAGACGTTCTGAACCTCGATATCGGTCATCTTCATGCCCGGCTCCAGCCCCATGTAGTCGAGGCTGGCCTGCGCCGCCGCCTGCTTCGACGGGTCGGCGAAACCGGCGGGATCGGGCACGGTGCCGCTGATCGCGACGGTATCCTCGGGGCTGGTGCCCCAGGTGACGGTCGGCTGGATGTCGGCGGCGTCGATCACCACGCTCTTGTCGAACACGGCACCCTCGTCGGTGGGCAGCGTCTTCCACCACGCCAGCGCCTTGTCCCAGTCGTCGCCCTTGGGCGCCATCGGTCGGCCCTTCAGATAGGCGAAGGTCTTCTCGTCCGGCGCGATCAGCCCGGCGCGCGCGCCGCCCTCGATCGCCATGTTGCAGACGGTCAGGCGGCTCTCGATGCTCATGTCCTCGAACACACGGCCGCGATATTCGACGACATGGCCGGTGCCGCCCGCCGTGCCGGTAACGCCGATGATATGCATCACCACGTCCTTGGCGGTGACGCCGGGGGCCAGCTCGCCCTCCACCCGCACTTCCATCGTCTTCGACCGCTTCAGCAGCAGGGTCTGCGTCGCCAGCACGTGCTCCACCTCGCTGGTGCCGATACCGAACGCCAGCGCGCCCAGCCCGCCGTGCGAGGCAGTGTGCGAATCGCCGCACACGATGGTCGCGCCAGGCAGCGAGAATCCCTGCTCTGGCCCGACGACATGGACGATGCCCTGTTCGCGGTCCGCATCGCCGATATAGCGGATGCCGAACGAGGGGGCATTGCGCTCCAGCGCGGCCAGCTGCTGCGCGCTGGCCGGATCCTCGATCGGAATACGCTGGCCCGCGGCGTCGCGCCGCGCGGTGGTCGGCAGGTTGTGATCGGGCACCGCCAGCGTCAGGTCGGGGCGGCGCACGGTGCGGCCCGCCAGCCGCAGCGCCTCGAACGCCTGCGGGCTGGTCACCTCGTGCACCAGGTGCCGGTCGATATAGACAAGGCAGGTGCCGTCGTCGCGGCGTTCCACGACATGGGCATCAAAGATCTTTTCGTACAGCGTGCGGGGTGTGTCGGTCATGATGCAGGCGCATTTGCGCCGCACCAGACAACATTGCAAGCCCGAGCGTGCCCCGGCGCCGTCGCGATTGCCACCGCGACCGGGCGGGGGTAAAGCGTCGCGGACATGTCGATCCTCGCCAAGATAGCAATCACGCTTGCCGCCTGCGCCGC
>JAPYSD010000152.1 GCA_029936705.1 Croceicoccus sp.
CGGCTGGCCCGCGCGCTGCAGGCATCGCTCGATTCGGGCGGGCAGCTCGTCCCTTTCGCCGAATTGTCGAACGAACCGGGCGGCGCGATGCAGGACGGGCTGGCGCCTGACCTGGAACGGATCGGCACGCTGGGCGGCGCCGAACAATTGCCCATCCTGCTGTCCCGGTCCGAACCGCAGGCTGACCCGGATCCCGAGACCGCCACCGCGCCCGGCCCGCAAGGCGTCTGGCGCATTTCCGCCGAGACGATCGCGCAACTTGGCGACCGCGCCAGCGAGCTTGGCGCGCCGCCACCGCAGGACAAGGTACTGATCGCCGGAGCGCCGCTGGCCGACTGGGCGCTGCTGCTGGTGCTGCTGCTGTCGGTCTTCTTCCTGTTCTGGCTGCTGTCCGCCGCGATCCTGTGGACCTTGCGCCGTCTGTTCGCCGATCCGGAAGAAAGCGGCATCTACCGCTTCCTCTACGCCGCCCTGCCCCCGTTCAGCCTGTTGCTGGCCGTCATCTGCTTCAGGGTGTGGGGCAGCGAAGCGCCGGTCGCGATCGTCGCGCGGCAGATCATGCTGCGCTATATCGGCATTCTGGCGTGGATCGCGCTGGCATGGTTCGCCATCCGGCTGGTCGACGCCATTGCGCGCAAGCTGACCAGCCGGCTGGACGCCCGCGAACGGCGGCAGGCCGCCTCGGCGGTCAGCCTGGCACGCAGAGCGAGCAAGCTTGTCATCATCGCAATCGCTGTCGTCGCGATCCTCGACACCGTCGGGATCAACATCACCACCGGCCTCGCGGCGCTGGGCATCGGCGGTATCGCCCTGGCCCTGGGCGCGCAGAAGACGATCGAAAACTTGGTCGGCAGTGTCACCGTCGTCGCGGACCGGCCGATCCAGGTCGGCGATTTCTGCCAGGTGGGCGACGTGCTGGGAACGGTCGAGGATATCGGCATCCGCTCGACCCGCATCCGCACGCTGGCGCGCACGATCGTCACCATTCCCAACGGCGATTTCTCGTCCCGCCAGATCGAGAATTACTCGCAGCGCGACCGCTTCCTCTTCAACCCGGTCATCGGGCTGGAATACGGCATAACCGCGGTGCAGCTGCGCAATGCCATCTCGATCATCGAGGATATCCTCGTCCAGCATCCGCTGATCGCCGACGATCCGCGCCGCGCCCGGCTCGACAATTTCGGTGCCAGCTCGCTCGATATCGAGGTGTTCGCCTATATCCTGGTCGCCGATTACGCCGAAAGCCTGAACTATCGCCAGGAACTGCTGATGACGATCTTCGAGCGGCTGGAAGAGGCCGGCCTGTCGATCGCCTATCCGACGCAGACGCTGTACCTGCGCCGCGACGGCAGCGAACGGGGATAGGGCGCGCCTGCCGGTCGCCGCTCGGGGCTTGCGCCATCACGCGGGACGCGGCAATCGCCTGCCATGCGGATAGCTCTTTTCGAACCCGAGATCGCGGGCAATGTCGGCGCGGTCCTGCGCCTGTGCGCCTGCTTCGGTGTCCAGGTGGACCTGATCGAACCCATGGGATTCGCGTGGAACGACCGGCGGGTCCGCCGCGCCGCGATGGATTACATCGATCACGTCGCGATCACCCGCCATGATTGTTTCGCTGCGTTCAGGGCATCGCTTGGCACGCGCAGGCTGGTGCTGTTCACCACTAAGAGCCGCGAGTCCGCCTATGACTTCGGCTTTCGCAGCGACGATGTCCTGCTGTTCGGCAAGGAAAGCGCAGGCGTCCCGCCCGCCGTGGCCGAGGCTTGCGACGCACGCGTCCGCATCCCGATCCGCGCCGAAGTCCGCTCGATGAACCTTGCCACCACCGCCGCGCTGGCTCTTGGCGAGGGGCTGCGGCAGACGGGCGGCCTGCCCGCATGATGCCGCGATGCGCCTCTGCGCAGGCCCAGCCGCTTGTCCGAACCGGCGGCAAGGGCAAAGGGTAGCCGATGGGACTGTTCGAACACCTGGTCTTCGCGGTCATCGTGCAGTTCATCGTTGCGCGGCTGACGAAGAGCTGGTGGCTGGGCGCCGCGCTCGCCTCTGCCTATTTCGTGGGCCGCGAAATCGCGCAGGCCGAATATCGCTGGATCGAGATGTTCGGTGACGGGCGGCGGGCGAACATGCCGTGGTGGGGCCCGTTTGACCTGCGGGTGTGGACCACGCTCGACCAATGGCTCGACTGGATCGGGCCCGTCGCCGCGACGGTCGCGATCGCGCTGGCAAAGGGCAGGAAGGGCTAAGGCGCGCCGATCCCGGCGGGCCTGCGCCCTATCTTCTGTGACAGGTTGCGGTGGCCATCCCCGGGTAGCAAGCTGCCCGCAAACGACAACAAGCCGCAAGAGGATCGCCATGGGCCAGCACGAGCGCAGCGCGCCGAACCGTCAACCGTGCCCTGCGCCCGCAGCGGCAAGGCGGAGATGAACCGCATCTCGCTCGCGTCCGGGGTCATGCCCGACACACCTGCGCCCGATGTCGTCAGGGCGGCAGCTGCCGGCGGGTTCGACATGGTCGGCCTGTGGGTCGAACCTGGCGAATGGACCGCAGCCGACACGCGCGAGACTCGCTCCGCGCTGGCGTCGAGCGGACTGCCCGTCCTCGATGTCGAGGTGATATGGCTCCGGCCCGATCGCTCGCTCGACGATCATCGCATCGTGCTGGACGTGGGCGCCGAACTGGCCGCCGCCAACGCGCTATGCGTGTCGTCGCTGACCGACCCGGGCGAAACCGCGGCGCAGCTGCGCGCCCTATGCGAACATGCGGAAGGCACAGGCATGCGGGTCGCGCTGGAATTCGGCATTTTCACCGAGGTCCGCACCGGCGCCGATGCCCTGTCGATCATCGATGCGGTCGACCATCCGCTGGCCGCGCTGCTGATCGATCCGATCCACGTCGATCGGTCGGACACGCCGATCGAACTGATCCGGTCGCTCGATCCGCATCTCGTGCCCTATGCGCAATTCTGCGACGCACGCGCCGCGCGTCCGCCCGCAGGCGATTTCGACGCGATCATCGTCGACGCGATCGACCTGCGCGAACAATGCGGCGCCGGTGCCCTGCCGCTGCGCGATCTGCACGCCGCGCTGCCCCCGGACATTCCGCTCAGCATCGAATTACGCTCGCGCCAGCTGCGCGAGACCTATCCCGACCTGCACGAACGGGCACGCGCGGTCGCCGCGGCGACGCGCCAGTGGCTGGAACGCAATGAACAGCAGCAGGGGAGCAAGGCGAAATGACACACATGGAACGCCCCGCGGACCTGCAGCCGGACCGGCTGGTCGACGCCGACATCTACGATCTTCCCGGAATGGAGCGCGGCTTTCACGACGCGTGGAAGCGGCTGCAGGACGCCAATCCCGACATCGTCTGGACCGATCGCAACGAAGGGCACTGGATCGCGCTGCGCGGCGAGCTGGTGGCCGAGATCCTGGCCGACCACGAACGCTTTTCCTCGCGCATCATCATCCTGCCCCGCTCTGCCGGCGAGGAACATTCGGGGCTGATCCCCACCACCATCGATCCGCCCGAACATCGCTGGTATCGCAAGCAGCTGAACGAGAACCTGTCGCTCAAGTTCGTGCGCGAGCTGGAGCCGGACATTCGCGCATTGGCGGGCGAGCTGATCGACGGCTTCGTGGCCGATGGCGAGACGGAATTCATCGCCAGCTACAGCGCGATCCTGCCGATCCGCATCTTCCTGCAGCTGATCGACCTGCCGCAGGACGACGCTCCCCGCCTCAAATATCTGACCGACATGATGACCAACCCCGGTTCGGAAATGACGATGGCCGAAGCGCGGGACGAGATGGCGGCCTATCTTTTGCCCGTCGTGACGCGGCGCATGGAAACACCGGGCGGCGACATGATAAGCCGCATGGTCGGGCGTCCGTTCGAAGGCCGCAGCATGACGGCCGAGGAAGCTTTGGTGCTGACGCTTCAGGTGCTGGTCGCCGGCATGGACACGGTGGTCAATTTCCTGGGCTTCGCCATGCTGCACCTAGCCCGCGACGGCGACATGCGCGCGCGGCTTGCCGCCGATCCGGACCTTGCCCCGCGCGCCGTGGCCGAGCTGTTTCGCCGCTACGGCTCGGTGACCATCGCGCGGCTGGTGCGCGAGGACATGGATTATCACGGCATCCGCCTGCGCGCGGGCGATCTGGTGGCCTGTCCCACCGTGGTCCATGGCCTGGACGAGCGGGAGAACGATGACCCGCTGAGAGTGGACATCGACCGGGCGCGGCCACGCCATTCGGCCTTTGGACAAGGCGCGCATCGCTGTCCGGGACAGGAACTTGCCCGTAGCGAGGTTGCGATCACGCTTCAGGAATGGCTGCGGCGCATTCCGGATTTCCAGGTCGCCAATGCGGACGTTCTGCGACAGGCGGGCGGCATCAACGCTCATATCGACCGGCTGGTGCTGCAATGGCCGGCGCCCTGACCCATTCCCCCGATGACGCCATTCCGAAAACACTGCTCTTGCTGACATCTGCGGGATAGCGCGATGCCGCCCGCACCGATATGCTGGAGATGTTCGGCGGCAAGGCAGCCGTTTGGGAAGCGCTGGCCCCCACCGTTCTAGGTGAAAGCCCGCCGCCTTCGCGCCCTTCGACCGGCGGCGCTTTACAAGCGGGCGGCAAGGCAGCACTGAGCCGGCCGGCGATGGACCCGCGTCGCCTGTTTCACCCGCACGCCTTCCGGAGAGCCGATGCAGTTCCAGATTCCGCCCGCCGTCTACACCTCCGACACGGCCGCCTCGATCGCGCTGATCCTGGCGCTGATGGCGATATGGGTGGTGGCCGGGCGCGCCCTTCGGCGGCGCGAGAACCTGACCGAGACCGTCGCTCGGCGGTGGTCGGCGAATGTCCGCAATCTGCTGGTACTGGTGGCGGTGATCGGCCTCATCATGATCTGGGCGCCGCAATTGCGCACCTTCGCCCTGTCGCTGACGGCGGTTGCCGTCGCGATCGTGGTGGCGACCAAGGAGCTTATCCTGTGCCTTTCCGGAGCGGCGTTCCGCACCCTGACTCGCGCCTTCGCGGTCGGCGACATTGTCGAGATCGGCTCGTCGAAGGGGGAAGTGATCGATCTCAACCTGCTGGCACTGCGGCTGCGGGAATTCGATGACCGCGACGGATCGGTGGTGGCGACGGGCCGCACCCTGATCCTGCCCTACAGCCTGCTCTTTTCCTCGCCCGCTCGGGTCTTGCCGCATGCCGCGACCGGACCCACGCACGGCTTCACCCTGACCTTCGAGCCCGATGCCGACATCTTCGCGCTGCGCGCCGAGATGGAGGCGGTTGCCGCAGAGGCGCTGGAGCAATCCGATTCCCGCCGGTCCGCCGCAACCGGCGCCCGGGCCGCGCAATGCCGCCTGCAGTTCAGGACCAGCGACATCGGCAAGTACCGGGTCGAAGTGATCGTCACGCGGTGCACCGATCCGCAGGAGGCGGAGAACACGGTGACCTGCGCCATCGGGTCGCTCGTCCATTCGCGGATCGCGGCGGCAGGCGCGGAAAGACCGCTCGCCAGCACGGCACGCTGACCGCGATCCGGCGCATCGAGCCGGTTCGAAATCGGCTCCTGCCCGATTATGGTAGCGCTACCTCTTGACCATGGGGGCGGCGCAGGGCACTTCTTGGTGCAAGCATAATCGACGGCATCCCGGCCGCCAGTGGAGAGTAAGCCCCGTGAATCATCGTCTCGCACGTTTCGCCGTGCCCATGACCCTCAGCCTGACGGCACTCGCCGCCGGGTGCGCTTCGCCCATGGGGCAGGAGCAGGCCGCCTCCGCTCCCGCCCCGGTCGGCGCAGCGCCCTATCTCGACACCTCGCTCGATTTCGAGACGCGGGCCAGGGACCTCGTCTCGCGCATGACGCTTGAGGAGAAGGCACGGCAGGCGGGTCACACCGCACCCGCCATCCCGCGCCTGGGGGTTCCGGCCTACAACTGGTGGAACGAGGGACTGCACGGCGTGGCGCGCGCGGGCATTGCCACCGTGTTCCCGCAGGCGATCGGCATGGCCGCGACCTGGGACACCGACCGCATGCACGAAAGCGCGACCGTCATCTCCGACGAATTCCGCGCGAAATATCTCGACACGCTGCAGCCTGACGGTTCCAGCGGGTTCTACCAGGGGCTGACCGTGTGGTCCCCCAACATCAACATCTTCCGCGATCCGCGCTGGGGCCGCGGGCAGGAAACCTATGGCGAGGATCCGCTGCTGACCGGCGAAATCGCCAAGGCGTTCATCAGCGGGCTGCAGGGCGACGATCCGAAATATTACAAGACGATCGCCACCTCCAAGCACTACGCCGTCCACTCGGGCCCGGAACAGGGCCGCCACCAGCAGGATTTCCACCCCACTGCCAAGGACCTGGAGGAGACCTATCTCCCCGCGTTCCGCACCACCGTGATCGACGGGGAAGTCGGGTCGATCATGTGCGCCTATAACGCGCTCTACGGCATTCCCGCCTGCGCCAGCGAGTTCCTGATGGAGGAACGGCTGCGCGAGGACTGGGATTTCGATGGCTATGTCGTCACCGATTGCGGCGGCGCGGCCAATATCTACCGCGACGATGCGCTGGCCTATGAACGCAACCGGGTAAAGGGCGTCGCGCTGGGGTTCAAGGCGGGCATGGACGTCATCTGCGGCGACTACCGCGACGGGCTGAACACCGAGCCTGAGCAGATCGTCGAGGGCGTGGAGACCGGCGTCCTGCCGGTCGAGGTGCTCGACCGCGCGCTGGTCCGCCTGTTCACTGCCCGGATGAAACTGGGCATGTTCGATCCGTATGACACGCTGCCCTGGGCCGACATCACCGCTAAGGACTTTGACACGCCGGAACACCGCGCGAAGTCGCTGGAGATGGCCAAGGCCTCGATGGTGCTGCTGAAGAACGAGGGGAACCTGCTGCCGTTGAAATCCGCGCCGCGCCGTATCGCGGTGGTGGGCCCGAACGCCGACAGCTTCGATACGCTGGTGGGCAATTACTATGGCACGCCAAGCGATCCGGTGACCGTGCTCGACGGGCTGCGCGCGCGCTTTCCGGGCAGCCAGATCGATTACGTGCAGGGCACCGGGCTGATCGGCGCGGCCGAATCCGACGTCGATGCATCGGTCCTGTGCGCCGATGCCGCCTGCACCCGTCCGGGGCTGACGGCAGAGCATTTCGACAACCGCGAACTGGAAGGCACGCCGACCGAAACCACGGTCGAGGAGCGGCCCTATGTCCAGTGGCGCAGCGACGGGCGCGAAAGCTCCATCCGCTGGACCGGCTTCATCAAGGTGCCCGAGACCGGCACCTACACGTTCCGCTTCGCGTCCGAGAACGGCTACCGCGTGTTCGTGGATGACAAGCCCGTGGTCGAGGAATGGGGCGTTGGCGATGCGCCTTCGATCCTGTCGGGCACCACTCAGCTCGAAGCGGGCAAGACCTATCCGATCCGGGTCGAGGCATGGCAGCGCGGGCAGCGGGGCGAGCAGTTCCTGGTCTGGAACCGCCCCGGCGACACCGGCGCGAACGCGGTGGAAGCGGCGCGCAATGCCGATCTGGTGATCTTCGTCGGCGGGCTGTCGGCCCGGATCGAGGGCGAGGAGATGAAGGTCGAGGCCGACGGTTTCGTGGGCGGCGACCGCACCAAGATCGACCTGCCCAAGCCTCAGCAGGACCTGCTGCAGCAGGTAGCGGGCGTGGGCAAGCCCACGGTGCTGGTGCTGATGAACGGCAGCGCGCTGGCGGTGAACTGGGCGGACAAGAACGTGCCGGCCATCGTC
>JAPYSD010000700.1 GCA_029936705.1 Croceicoccus sp.
GTCGTAAACGTACGCTCTCATGACTGCCATCCGAGACGCTGGCCGAGTTTACTCCTTCGCTGGCCGCTAGACCAGCGGTCGCATTGACCTTGGCGGGTGTGCCGCGGGCGCCTGATCGACGACGATTGATCACGCTCTCATCCGCGGGTTGGTTACCGCACTACCCGTATCCGTCGCTGGGCCTATCCTCCGTCTAAGTTCGGGCGTCGGACGAACCTGCCCCACCGTACACCGTGGAATGCCCATCACAGTCGGGTGCCCGCGGCACGCCGGCCAAGGCTATGCAGGTGGTGCGCTGGCGCCTCCTCTCACTGCTGTTTGGAAGATCAAGCGGCGACCACCGGTGGTACGCGTCGGGCGATGTCCCAAGCATAGCCGACCAGTTCACGCGCAATCGCGGTGGTCACCTTGGGCTGGGGCTTGCCTGCGGCCGCGAGGCGACGGTAGCGCTGGCAGAGACGAACCTGCGCCTTCCATCCAATCGCCTGGATCTCTTCGGGCAAGTCGATGACGCGCTCACGATAGCGGCGTTCCTCGCGAGCGGGCAGTCGATACGACCAGCCAGCCTCGATCAGCATGGTGCGTGCCTGCGCGTTACCCGCGCGCGTGATCCGGCCACGTTTGGTCCGGGCGCCGCTGGAATGCTCGGACGGCACCAAGCCGACATAGGCCATCAACTGCTTGGGATTGTCGAAGCGGGTCAGATCACCGACCTCGGCCACCAGCGTCGCGGCGCTGACCAGCCTGATGCCGCGCAGGACCTGAAGATTGCGGACCAGCGGCGCGAAACGCCATGCATCCACCGCTTCGCCCAGCGCCGCCTCGAGCCGTCCAACCCGCGCCTGCGCCTCCAGCACCCGCTTCTGCATCTCCTCGAACGCCAGCTGCTGATGGGGGAAGTCGAACCGCTGTTCGGACAACCACCGCCAATACATCTTCGTCCAGGCCGCCTTGCCGCCGAAACGACGATCGTGCCGCAGCAGGAAGCTACGCACGGTCTGTTTGGCCCCGGTGGCATCTTCCTGTGCGCTGCGTCGGGCGCGGATCAGATCACGCACCGCCTCGTGCGCCTCGTCCGGAACCCAGATCGCGGTAAGCTCGCCGGCACGCAACAGTCGGGCCAGGGTCATTGCGTCACGCCGGTCGGTCTTCACATGATCGCCTGGCCGTCGTGGCATCATCGAGGGAGCGATGACGATACAAGCCTGCCCCAGTTTCGTCAGCAGCCGGTGCAGGCCATAGCCGCAAGGACCAGCCTCGTAGCAGACGCTCAACCTCACGCCCGGCGCCGTCAGCCGCTTGACCAGCTTTCTGACCGCATCGTCCTCGTTGGCGACCGTGCCGACGAAACGCACCTCGCCTCCGCGCTCTTCATCGGCAACTGCGACCGCGATGGTTTCCTTGTGCACGTCCAGACCGACGTATTTTACTGTCTCCGTCATGACTCGCCTCCAGTGCTGACAAATCCATCGTCAGCATCTCAGATTTGAGCCCTCGAGGCTCCGGCAGTCATGGGGTCTA
>JAPYSD010000153.1 GCA_029936705.1 Croceicoccus sp.
GTCCTGCGGATCGAGGCCCAGTGCCTCGATATTGGCGAGCACGATTTCGGCCCCCGCCTCGGTCCCGCTGTCGATCAGAACATGGCCCTCGTCCGACGCGACCAGGATCGCCGCGATGCCGCAGGTGCCGACGTAATAGGTGTCGCCGTGGATGCGGAACGGCGGGCCGGGCTTGTCCCATTCGTCCCAGTCCTCGCACGCGGCGGTCCAGTCGGAGGCGGACGGCGCGGCCCTTGCACTCTCGGCAGGAGCGTCCCCGGCAGCGGCGCATCCGCTTGCCAGCAGGGCGATCAGCGCAGCCGCTGCCCTAACGGACATAGCTGGCGCCATTCGCGTCGAGCACCGCACCCGTCATGCTGGGCGGCGCGTCGGTCGCGCAAAAGGCGGCGATGGCGGCGATCTCCGCCGGTTCGGCCACCCGGCCCAGCGGAATGTCGGCCAGCAGTCCCGGCCCGCCGCGCGACGCCAGATAGTCACCCGCCATGGAAGAGTCGGTGAAGCCCGGACAGATTGCGAACGCCAGGATGCCCTGATTCGCATAGGCGCGCGCGATGGTCTTGGTCATCGCCACCTCGCCCGCCTTGGCCGCGGCGTAATGCCAGTGATCGGGCGAATCGCCGCGATAGGCAGCGCGGCTGGCAATATTGACCAGCCGCCCCGCGACCGGCTGCTGCCCGTCCTTCAACCACTGCCGAACGGCCAGCCGCGACAATTGCGCCGCGCTGGTCAGGTTGACCCGCAGGCAGCGTTCCCATTCCGCCAGCCAATAGGCATCGGTATTGTCGATTGGGCTCGCCTCGAACACGCCGGCATTGTTGACCAGCACGTCGACGCGCCCGCCCGCCATGGCACAGGCCCGGTCCCACAGCTGCGCGGTGGCGACAGGGTCGCCAAGGTCGGCGGCGATGCTGTCCTCACCCTCTGCCCTGGTGCCGTGGCGAATGACGCGGATGCCGCGCGTTTCCAGCGCCTCTGCGATGGCGCGGCCGATGCCGCGCGTGGAACCGGTGACAAGGGCCGTGGTCGTGCGATGCTTTTCCATGCAAGACCCGGTAGTGCGCGCGGGCGCAGCGGGCAAGCCTTGCCCATAGGCAAGCATCGGCGCATCGCAAGACGCACCATATAACCCCTTGCCTAGGGCGCGCTGGCCTGCCATTCGCGCCCGCAGCACCTTTCTTTGACGCGGCAGGGATTCCGGCTCCGGCGGGATCCGCACCAGTGCCGCCTACCGCAGGGGATTGAAATCCATGGCGCATCCCAAAGGCAGCACGGCCACAGGCACCAGGCCACGCCCGCTTTCGCCGCATCTGTCGATCTGGAAATGGAGCCCGGCGATGGCCGTCTCCATCCTGCACCGCGTGTCGGGCAACGGGCTGGCGGTGGCAGGCGTGGCCGTATTGCTCTGGTTCGTGGGCGCGATCGCCGGTGGCCCCGCGGCCTATGAAACCTTTGCCAGCGTGATGGGCAGCCCGATCGGCATCATCGTGCTGATCGGCATCAGCTGGGCGTTCTTCAACCACCTGATGAGCGGGATCCGCCACCTCGTGCTCGACGTGGGCGCGGGGTTCGAGGTGGACCGCAACAATCGCTGGTCGACGATCTCGATCCTGCTCGGCATCCTTCTGACCGTCCTGTTCTGGGCGATCATCCTGCTTGCCAAGTGATCCGGACTACAGGGACTATCTAGATGGGTAACGGAACTCGCATCGGCCGCGTACGCGGACTGGGATCGGCGCACCAGGGTGCGCATCACTGGCTGCTGCAGCGCTTCACCGCGGTCGGCAATCTCGTGCTGGTGCTGTGGCTGGTGTTCAGCCTGCTCGCCATGCCCGACTATTCCTATGGCACCGTGTACGGCTGGCTCTCCAGCCCGTTCGCGGCCACCGCGATGGTGCTGCTGATCGTCTCCACCTTCTGGCATGCGCGGCTGGGCATGCAGGTGATGATGGAAGACTACCTCCACGGCGCGAACCGCTTTGCCGTGCTGCTGCTCCTCAATCTCGTGTTTGTCGCGCTGGGCGTCTTCGGCGTCGTCAGCGTGATCCGCATCGCGCTGGGAGGTGCGTAAGATGGCTGAATCGACTCAACCCGCCTACAAGATCATCGACCACACCTACGACACCGTCGTCGTGGGTGCGGGCGGTTCGGGCCTGCGCGCCACCATGGGCAGCGCCGAGGCCGGTCTGAAGACCGCCTGCATCACCAAGGTGTTCCCCACCCGCAGCCACACCGTGGCGGCGCAGGGCGGCATCGCGGCATCGCTGGGCAACAACACGCCCGACCATTGGACCTGGCACATGTACGACACCGTCAAGGGGTCGGACTGGCTGGGCGACCAGGACGCCATCGAGTACATGGTGCGCGAGGCCCCGCAGGCGGTGATCGAGCTTGAACACGCGGGCGTGCCCTTCAGCCGCAACCCCGAGGGCACGATCTATCAGCGCCCGTTCGGCGGCCACATGCAGAACATGGGCGAAGGCCCGCCGGTGCAGCGCACCTGCGCCGCGGCCGACCGTACCGGCCACGCCATGCTGCACGCATTGTACCAGCAGTCGCTGAAATACGATGCGGACTTCTACATCGAATATTTCGCCATCGACCTGATCATGGTGAACGGCGAGTGCAAGGGCGTGATCGCCATGTGCATGGACGACGGTTCGATCCACCGCTTCCGCGCGCACGCGGTGGTGCTGGCGACCGGCGGCTATGGCCGTTCCTATTTCACCGCGACCAGCGCGCATACCTGTACCGGCGACGGCGGCGGCATGGTGCTGCGCGCGGGGCTGCCGCTGCAGGACATGGAATTCGTCCAGTTCCACCCGACCGGCATCTACGGCGCGGGCGTGCTGATCACCGAGGGTGCGCGCGGCGAAGGCGGCTATCTCACCAATTCCGAGGGTGAGCGTTTCATGGAACGCTATGCCCCCTCGGCCAAGGACCTCGCCTCGCGCGATGTCGTCAGCCGGTCGATGGCGCTGGAAATCCGCGAAGGGCGCGGCGTCGGCAACGACAAGGACCACATCTTCCTGCACCTCGATCACATCGATCCCAAGGTGCTGGCCGAACGGCTGCCCGGCATCACCGAGAGCGGCAAGATCTTCGCCGGTGTAGACCTTACGCG
Organism: Croceicoccus sp.; assembly: GCA_029936705.1. Classification (GTDB taxonomy): domain Bacteria; phylum Pseudomonadota; class Alphaproteobacteria; order Sphingomonadales; family Sphingomonadaceae; genus Croceicoccus. The sequence goes on from JAPYSD010000153.1 coordinate 3,122, forward strand.
CCAGCCGCTGCCCGTGGTGCCGACCGTGCATTACAACATGGGCGGCATTCCCTGTAACTATCACGGCCAGGTCGTGACCATCGGCGCCGACGGCGATCCCGAAACCGTGGTCCCCGGCCTCTATGCCGTGGGCGAGGCGGCCTGCGTGTCGGTGCACGGGGCGAACCGCCTCGGCTCCAACTCGCTGATCGACCTCGTCGTGTTCGGCCGCGCGACCGGCCACCACCTCAAGTCCTCGATCAAGCCGGACTCGGCGCACGACAACCTGCCCAAGGACAGCGCGGATTTCGCCCTGTCGCGGCTCGACCATTTCCGCCATGCGAACGGCGGATCGCCAACGGCGGAAATCCGGACCGAGATGCAGCGCACCATGTCGGCCCACGCCGCCGTGTTCCGCACCGACGAGCTGATGGCCGAGGGCAAGGAAAAGCTGGCCGCGACCTATGCGCGGATGGAAGACATCTCCGTCGCCGACAAGTCGCTGATCTGGAACAGCGATCTGATCGAGACGCTGGAGCTGGACAACCTCATCAGCCAGGCCACCGTCACCATGCATTCGGCCTTCAACCGCAAGGAAAGCCGCGGCGCCCACGCGCACGAGGATTTCCCCGAGCGCAACGATGCCGAGTGGATGAAGCACACCGCCAGCTGGTTCGACGGCTGGGGCGGCAAGGGCGGAAACGTGAAGCTGGACTATCGCCCGGTGCACGAATTCACCCTGACGGACGACATCGCCTATATCGAGCCGAAAAAGCGGGTCTACTGATCCGGTCCATCGGCTGGGACGAGATGGGGTCGGAGGCGTTGGGGCTTCCGGCCCTTTTTCTTTGGCCAGCCCTTGTTCTTTGGCACGCCGGTTCGCTAACGCGCGGACCGGGAACCATATAGTTCTTCGCCTGCCCGGCGCATGTCTTGAAGGGATTGGCCATCGGCGGGGTAAAGAAAGGCCGGCGCGGGCGAAGCGCCGGGTGCGCACCGCCCCCGTTTTGGGCCGCCGGTCGAATCCAGAAGGTTGTATCCACCGTCTTCGTTGCGCCGAAGTGCCCAGCGGCCGGGCCGCGCATCCGCTTGCCAATAGCTGTGCTGCATGGACAGTACGGACAGAGGGCCAGGCGGCACCTCCCCCTCGATCACCTGCTCCACGTTCAGATCGATGAACCAGGGCCACCGCAAAAGGATCGAGCCGTCCTCCAGCTCGGGCGGGATGCTGGGAACCTGATCGACGATCGTCGCCAATACTATCGCGTCATAACATGCTTCGGGGCCCGCATCGTCGGCCAGTGCGGGACTGGCGAACAACAGCCATGATAGCAGAACTGCCGATCGTTTCATTATCCGCACCTCGCCCGACTGCAGGCAGGATGACGGGAAATTCGGCAAACTACAATCGCGTCCGCACCAGCATCGCCTTGAGGTAATTGCGTCCGGGCCGCAGTACGATCACCAGCACGCCCGCCGCCGCTACCAGTGCGCCTGCGACCAGTGTCGGCCCCACCGCGTCACCCGTCAGCCACACGCCCAGCAGCACCGTGAACACCGGCGTCATCAGCGTCAGCGGCGCGATCAAATTGACGTCATGCTCGTTTAGCATGCGGAAATAGAGCGTATGCGCCCCGACCGAGACGACCAGGCCCGAAAACAGCACGGCGGCCATCGCGTGCAGCGGGTCGGCGCCGAACGCGGCCAGCTGCCCCTGCTCCGTCACCAGCGAGAGTGGAAGCAGCACGATGGCGGATACAGCGCCTGCCCAGGCCTGCATGCGCAGCGGCTCCAGCGTGATACGCTTGAGGCCGACGCTGCCCAGCGCGCCGACCACCGACGACGCGCCGACGAACAGCAGGCCCACGCTGCTCTGCCAGCCTGTTGGCGAGGCCACCGCGATCCCGACGCCGAGGAAGGTCATCGCGATCCCCAGCGCCCGGCGCCAGTGCACCTTTTCCCGCAGCAGGATAATCGCGAACAGCACTGTCAACGGCGCGCCCGTCAGGCTGACGATGCCCGCCGCCGAAGGGTTCGCATCGGTCAGCCCGATGAACAGCAGCGCGAACGACCCGCCGCTGACCGCCAGCGCGACCGAGGCGATGAACAGGAACCGGTCGGGCAAGGGGCGCAGCCACGGCAACAGCGCCAGCGCCACCACCAGCGAGCGCAAGGTCGCGTAGAACAGCGGCGGCAGGCCGATATCGCTGACCGCCAGTTTCGACACGATCGTGTTCATCGACCAGACAAGGCAGATGCCGACCAGCATGAGGAAGCTGCGAAAAGTCATGCCTTGCCGCGAATGGCCCTGGTTGCCGGATGGGGGATCATGATCCTCTCGCTGTGATGGTCATTGGCCACGCGCCGCACCGAAAGGCGCCGGTTGACCGTTTGGCAATGATTTTTCGGCCAGAAGCCCTACCGGATCGAAGGAGCGTTGGCAGTCTGATGGGCATCTATTTCATTATCGTCCCGATTGCGCTTGTGGCAATCAATGCGTTCACGATGATCAGCTTCTGGGACGACAAGCAAAGCGCCATCGCCGGACGGCGCCGCATTCCCGAGGCGACCCTGCTGCAGCTTGCCGCATGCGGCGGATCGCCCGGCGCGTTCCTTGCGCGCCGCCTGTTTCGTCACAAGACGCGCAAGGAACCGTTTTCAACCCGGCTGCAGGTCATCGCCGCGGTGCAGATTGGCCTGCTGATCGGCTTCGCGGCCTGGTGATCAGCGCAGATCGGGCGGTGTCGTCTCGGCCCTCAGCATGGCGATCGCCTCGTCCAGCGAACAGAATGTCTGCTGCTGTTCGCCCAGCGTACGGATGGCGACGGTGCCCTCCTCAGCCTCGCGCTTGCCGACGACCAGCAGGTGCGGGACCTTCGCCACGGAATGCTCGCGCACCTTGTAGTTGATCTTCTCGTTGCGCAGGTCGCTTTCCACGCGGATACCGGCGGCCTGCAGTTTCGCGGCCACCTCGTTCGCGTAGTCGTCGGCGTCGGACACGATGGTCGCGACCACCGCCTGCACCGGGGCGAGCCAAACGGGCAGCTTGCCCGCGAAATGCTCGATGAGGATCCCGATAAAGCGTTCGTAGCTGCCAAAGATCGCGCGGTGCAGCATGACGGGGCGGTGCTTCTCGCCGTCCTCGCCCACATAGGTCGCGTCGAGCCGTTCGGGCAGCACCCGGTCCGACTGGATCGTGCCCACCTGCCAGGTGCGGCCGATGGCGTCGGTCAGGTGCCATTCCAGCTTGGGCGCATAGAACGCGCCCTCACCGGGCAGTTCCTCCCAGCCATATTCCTCGGTGGCGAGGCCCGCTTCCTTTACCGCGTTGCGCAATTCGTCCTCGGCCTTGTCCCAATCGGCTTCGCTGCCGAAGCGCTTCTCGGGGCGCAGCGCCAGCTTGATCGAATAGGTGAAGCCGAAATCCTTGTAGACCCGGTCGGCCAGCTCGCAGAACGCGCGAACCTCCTCGACGATCTGGTCCTCGCGGCAGAAGATATGCGCATCGTCCTGCGTGAACTGGCGCACGCGCATCAGCCCGTGGAGCGCGCCATGCGGCTCGTTGCGGTGGCAGCAGCCGTTTTCGTACAGCCGGATCGGCAATTCGCGGTAGCTGGTAATGCCCTGCTTGAAGACCAGCACGTGGGCCGGGCAGTTCATCGGCTTCAGCGCCATCCAGTCGGCTTCGTGGCTGACGACGGGGCCCTCGTCCTCGACGTTCGGCACCTCGTCCGGCACCACGAACATGTTCTCGCGGTACTTGCCCCAGTGGCCGGATTTCTCCCACTGGCGCGCATCCATCACCTGCGGGGTCTTGATCTCCTGGTAGCCCGCGCCGTCGATCGCGCGGCGCATATAGGCTTCCAGCTCGCGCCATACCTTGTAGCCGTTGGGATGCCAGAAGACGCTGCCATGCGCCTCTTCCTGCAAATGGAACAGGTCCATCTCGCGCGCCAGCTTGCGGTGGTCGCGCTTGGCGGCCTCTTCCAGCCGCATCAGGTGGGCATTGAGCTGCTTCTTGTTGAGCCAGCCGGTGCCGTAGATGCGCGTCAGCTGCGCGTTCTTCTGGTCGCCGCGCCAATAGGCACCGGCAACGCGCATAAGCTTGAACGCCTGCGGGTCGAGTTTGCCGGTCGAGGGCAGATGCGGCCCGCGGCACATGTCGAGCCACGCGCCTTCCTCGTTCGGCTGGCCCGACCAATAGACGGTCAGTTCCTCACCCTCGGGAAGTTCGGCGGCCCATTCCGCCTTGAACTTCTCGCCCTCTGCGGTCCAGCGCTCGATCAGGGCCGCGCGGGTCCAGACCTCGCGGACCAAAGGCTTGTCGGCCTTGATGATCTCGCGCATCTTTTCCTCGATTGCGGGAAGATCGTCCATGCTGAACGGGTCGCGGCTGGCGGGCGCCATCACGTCGTAATAGAAACCGTCGTCGGTCGCCGGGCCAAAGGTGATCTGCGTGCCGGGCCACAGCGCCTGCACCGCCTCTGCCAGCACATGGGCATAATCGTGGCGGGCGAGCTCCAGCGCCTCGGCCTCGTCACGGTTCGTTACCAGCGCCAGCTCGGCATCGCCGCCGAACGGGCGGGTGAGGTCGACCAGCTCGCCATC
>JAPYSD010000701.1 GCA_029936705.1 Croceicoccus sp.
AGGGCGACCGGGCCTTCTTCTATCACTCGAACATCGGGCTGGAGATCGTGGGTATCTGCGAAATCAGCGTCGCTGGCATCACCGATCCCACCGACGAAACCGGCAAATGGGCAGCGGTCAAGGTCAAGCCGGTCGAGAAACTGCCCGCCACCGTCACGCTCAAGCAAGTGAAGGCCGAGGATTCGCTGGCTGAAATGGAGCTGGTCAAGCTGATGCGCCTGTCGGTCAGCGAGGTTCGTCCGGAGGAATGGAAAAAAATCCTGTCCATGGCGAAGGCCAATGCGAAGCAGGCCGATTGATTCCGAGGCTCTGAAGCATCCCGCGATTTCTGCCGGACACGATGGTTAACGAACGAAACGGCGCCGCTGTCCCGTAACGGGGCGGTTTGCCGCGCGGGCTTTCGATCCGGCACCCGTTAAGCTTGGTTAAGAAACCGTTACCGCCGCCGCTCGTTCGAATGGCGAAGGTTACAGGCCAAGCAAGGGTGCCCACGTCGATGATCCAAGCCGTCACACCTGCCATGCGCGTACCGATCCGGGTTCCGATGGTCCAGCCGATCGCTCGCCGCCGCGCCGCCCTCCAGGGCTGGTTCGGACGCCGGATGCGCCCGCTGATGCAGCAGGTGGAGCAGGAAGAACCGCAGCCGCTTGTATGGGGCCTCACCTCGCGCGATGCGAAGGAATTCCTGATGGCCTATTGCGCGTGTTTCATGGCGGTGATCGGCTTCATCGCCTGACAATCAGGCCCGGTCTTCAGGCAGGAGCCAGCCTGCGTTCTGCCTTGTAGAGGATCCAGCCCAGCCATGCCGAGACCAGGCTCATCGCCGCGGCGAGCAGAAGCTGGTCGACGATCGACACCCTGATCGCATTCAGCCCCATCGCGAGCGCCGATCCGCCCACCATCGCAAAGCTGTTCACCAGGTTGTTCGCCGCCACCGCGCGCGCCGTCTGCGACTTGTCCACGACCGTCGTAAGGAATGCGTAGAGCGGCACCACGAACATGCCGCCCGCGATCGCGATGCCCAGCAAACACAGCAGCAGCGGCACGGCCAGCGGTAGGGTCACGAACTCACCGACCGAATAGAGGCCGCCGGCTTCGGGCACCCACATGCGGCACACGACGTGGAACGCCACCACGAACAGCCCCATCACTACCACCGATACGGGGGAGTATCGGGCCGAGACTTCGCCCTTAAGCAGTGCGTTGATCGACACCGAACCGATCGCCACCCCGATGGAGAACACCACCAGGAACAGGCTTGCCACTTCCTTGCTGGCGGTCAGCACGTTCTTGGCCAATGGCGGAAATTCGATGAACAGCACCGCGCCGATGGTCCAGAAGAAGCTGATCGCGAGGATCGCGTAGAACACGCGCGCGTCCTGCATCGATCCCTTGACCACGTTGATCGACGATCGCCAGATATTGTAGTCGATCGGCTCGACCAGCCCCTGTGCGGGCGCGCTGGGCACCTGCCTGCCGGCGAACCAGCCCAGCACGGCCAGTC
>JAPYSD010000154.1 GCA_029936705.1 Croceicoccus sp.
AGGTCACGCTGCGTGGCCGCGTGCTCGCGATCGGCGGGCTCAAGGAAAAGCTGCTGGCTGCGCTGCGCGGGGGCATCACCACCGTGCTGATCCCCGAAGAGAACAAGAAGGACCTGGTCGAGATTCCGGCCAATATCGTCGAGCGTCTGGAGATCATCCCGGTCGAGCATGTCGACGAAGTGCTGGCCCGCGCGCTCGCCGAACCGGTCGCTCCGATCGAATGGAGCGAGGAAGACGACCTGGCCAGCCAGCCGACGGGCCTGACGCCGGGCGGATTGTCACCGACCGCGCATTGATAATCGGCACCGGCGGCGCGCGAATCGCTCCGCCGGTGCCTTTTCATGGCCTAGTCCCGGTCGTGTTCGGGCAGTCAGAACGCGTTGTGCGCCGCAGCAATCCGCCCAAGTCCGTGCTGCAGCCGCTCAACTCGTCGTGTCTGATGCCGCATTCGTTCAAAAAATCGCGGTTTTTGGCCAATTCGGGGCATGTTTTGGCTTTGACAGTCCGACAAAAAATGCTCACTTGCCCGCCATCCGCGCTTGCGATTCCGGCCATGGGCCGTGGGATCGTTTCTATCGATAAAGACAAACCTGACTGAAGGGGGTTTCCTAAATGAACAAGAACGAGCTGATCAGCGAAGTCGCCGAGACGAGCGGACTGACGCGCAGCGACGCCACCAAGGCCGTCGAAAGCGTGTTCGACGCCATCACCGCCTCGCTCGCCAAGGGTGACGAGGTTCGCCTCGTGGGCTTCGGCACTTTCTCCGTCGCCAAGCGCAAGGCATCGACCGGTCGCAACCCCCGTACCGGCGAGCCGATGACAATCAAGGCTTCGACCCAGCCCAAGTTCAAGGCCGGCAAGGGCCTCAAGGACTCGGTGAACTGAGTTACCCCGTTTCGGCCGCCGACCGTTACAGTCGGCGGACCTGCACAGAAAACCGCGCGGAGGGCAAAATCCTCCGCGCGGTTTTTCGTTTTCAGTCCGACTAAAGCGCGATCAAAGCGGTCGGCGCGGTCTTGCTGGTTTCGTCCACCGTCCAGCGCAGGACTTTCATCCCGCCTTCGGACACTGGCCCTTCCTCCGTATTGTTGGTCAGGATCTCGCCATCCGCGCGGATCGTGAACTGGCCATCGGGCAGCACGATCTCCGGCGCCGCTTCCTTGCCGCCGTTCTGCATCGCGCCCATTGCCATCATCATCGGCAGCCCCTGGCCCATGCCGGCCTGTTCGCCGCCAAAGCCGGGCGCCTGCACGCGAACGCTGCCGTCGCTGCGCGGCGTAACCGATACGAAATGCGTCATCGCGGGCATGTCTTCCAGCACGGGAAACAGGAAGCTGTGAGTCAGCACGCCTTCGGTCCGGTAGCGCACGTCGTAGATGCCGTCACCGCGATAGGAGACCGCGTCCCACCCGCGCATCTCGCGCAGCGTGGCGACCAGCTTTTCGGCGACTTCCGGATCGCTGGGATCGATGCCGCCGAACATCTTGAGGAACTGCTCCTTCTCGCGCGCGTCTTTGTCCTGCTCCGCTTCCCACTCTGCGCGCTGGTCCGCGGTTTCGGCGGCCGTGCAGTCGCGCGGTTCCATGTCGTCGTCAACGCAGGCTGCCTGAAACACGCCATTGCCGCCCATCGCGGCCAGCTGGTTCAGCCCCATGGTGGTGATCTCGCCCTCATAGCTGAACGCGAACGCGCCGCCCTTTGTCAGCACCAGTTCGGAAGCGAACTTGCCCGGCGTCAGGAAACAGGCCGCCAGCACAAGCGCGCAGCAGGCTGCAACGAAACCGCGCAGCGCGCGCGGGAAAGCTCCTCGATCCATGTATCCCCCTCTCGGCCGCTCCAACCGGCCCCCTGTGTCCCCTTTTACGTTGAACGCGTTGCGCAGGCGTAAAGCGAAATGGCCGCCGCGTTGGACACGTTCAGGCTTTCGACCGTCGAACTGATCGGCAGCCGGGCGATCTGGTCGCAATGCTGCCCGATATTGTGGCGAAGTCCATCGCCTTCCGCGCCCAGCACCAGCGCAACCGGGCCCGTGGGCAGCGCTTCGGCCAGCGTCACCTCGCCGTCGCCGTCGAGGCCGATGCGCCAGTACCCGGCCTCGGCCAGCTCATCGAGCGCGCGGGCCAGGTTGACGACGCGCACCCAGGGCAGCGTTTCCAGCGCGCCCGATGCCGATCTCGCCAGCACGCCCGATTCGGGCGGGGCATGGCGGTCCTGCGTGACGATGCAGGCCGCGCCGAACGCCGCCGCCGAACGCATGATGGCGCCCACGTTATGCGGATCGGTAACCTGGTCCAGCATGACGACCGGGGCCGCGGGATCACCCTCCAGCACGTCCTTGAGGAACAGCTCGGGCAGCGGCTCGCACTCGATGACGATGTTCTGATGCGGTGCGTCGCGGGCGACCAGCCGGGCAAGGTCGGTGTTCTGCGCAAATTCGACGCGGACATCGGGCGCAGGCTCGATTCCCTCGCCGCGAAGCTCGTCCATCATCTCGTGCGTGGTCCAGATGCGGTTGATGCTGCGGTTGGGGTTTTCCATGGCGGCGATCACGGCATGGCGGCCCCACAGCCGCACCGCGCCCTTGGTCGCGCGGCCGCTGCCCCGTCCGCCCTGCATCCGACCTGCGCGCCCGCGCAATGCTTTCTTTTCGCCCTTGTTGGCCACTGTACCCTCGAATCCTGTTCGGCCGCATCGGCCATGAAATTGCGTATTCCACGCGCTGTTGCCAGCACCCCCATTGACAGGCAAGCGCAGCTTCGCCAAAGGGGCGCCTCTCGGCCGATCGGCTCCGGTTTCGGAGCATTTCGCCAAGGGCCTTCGGGCTCTTCATGCACCGGTGTGGACAGGTGGCCGAGTGGTTAAAGGCAGCAGACTGTAAATCTGCCCGCGCAAGCGTACGCTGGTTCGAATCCAGCCCTGTCCACCACCGCCCTTTCTCAGAATATCCCCAAAAAGCCCTAGAAATCCCAGAAAACCGAGGGTATTATCGCCCTCACTGTCCGCATTTAACCGCTGCAATTTGCCTGCAACCGGAACCAAGTGTGGGGGTAATGTGGGGGTAAAGTGGCTTACCCCCACACTTTGGTTTCGCACCTCGGTCCCGAAAAATGTGGGGGTAGAGCAATGGGCAAACTCACGGCGGTGGCGGTCAAGGCTGCCTTGGCGAATCCGGGCACCTATCAGGACGGTGACGGATTATTCCTGAAAGTGGACAAACGCGGGGGTGCCTACTGGAATTTGCGACTCCAACAGGATGGTAAGCGACGAGATATCGGCGTGGGCAGCGCAAAGCTGGTGACGCTGGCCGAGGCGCGCGCGAAGGCCGCCGAACTCCGCAAGGCCGTAAAGGTTGAGAAGCGCGACGTGCTGACCGAGCGCAAAGACGAGGAAGCCGCCAAAGTCACATTCCGCGAAGCTGCTAGCCAATATCACTCGGAGAACGAGGCAGGCTGGAAAAGCGACGTCTACGGTCGCCAATGGCTGGCTAGCCTGGAGAACTACGCCTTCCCGAAGCTGGGTGACATGACGACTGGCGGAATTACCGCTGCCGACATCATCACGGTCCTGACACCGATCTGGCAGGAAATTCCCGAAACAGCTCGCCAGGTTCGCAATCGGATTTGCGCCGTGCTGGACTACTCCCACGCCAAGGGCTGGCGCTCGACGGAGGCTCCATCGGGCAACAGCAGCCTGAAAGCGGGGCGAGGGCTGCCGCGACAGGTCAAGAAACCGGCAAACCGCAAGGCCATGCCCTATGTCGCTGTTCCTTCTTTCCTAACCGCGTTGCGGCGCAAGCCATCCTACTCGCGTCTCGCGCTCGACCTTCTCATTTTGACGGGCGTTCGCTCACAGGAAGTGCGGCTTGCTAAATGGGATGAATTCGATCTGGATCAGCGCCTTTGGACAATCCCAGCAGAACACATGAAGCGCAGCAGGGCGCACATCGTGCCGCTGTCAGAGGCGGCTCTTGCCGTGCTCGTGAAGGCCGATGCAATGCGGCTTGAGGGAGCCGAAGTGGTCTTCCCCGGCATGACCGGCAAGGCGATGTCCAATATGACGCTACTCAAGGTCATGCGAGACATGCAGGAGCCGTTCCACGTCCACGGTTTCCGCTCCAGCTTTACCGACTGGGCGGCAAACGAAGGCTTCGCCAATGCGGTGGTCGAAGCGGCACTGGCGCACAAGACGCCTGACGCCGTGCAGGCCGCCTATCGCCGTACGACATATCTGGGCACTCCGGATAATCCGGGCGCGCGGGTAAAGCTGATGGAAGCGTGGGGGAACTATTGCAGTGGTGTGGTTGCTCCCGAAGGTGCGGCAAAGCCTGACAACGATGGTCGATAAACACTACCAGAGGGCTGAATCTGAGATCATCGGCCTTCAAGCGCCCATCACGAGGATTGTCATAGCGGTACCTGGATGGACGGCGGACATCTGGCATCACGCTTCAAAATACCTGTTGCTAGCCCGGAAGCGGACGGCCTTCTGCAGGCAAGGCAATCTGACGAAGCAGACGGTGCCTTTTTTGAAAGTCCAGCCAGGTTCGCTTGATTGAGAACGATATCGGCTCGTGAAAACTGCCCTAGTTCCCCAAGCCAACGCCGCTTGAAATCCGATATTGGTCGGTTAAACACAGACAAATGGCACGACGGAAAAAACTGAACCGGCGACAAAAGAAAAAACGGCAAAATAGGCAATCCAGTCGAGTATCAGAATCGCAACAATCTCGAATAGAAGCGCTTGAAACGAAGATTCAAAAACTTGAGTCAAAGAATGATAAGGTAAAATCGTCTGGCGTTTCACTTAATCCCAGAAACATTTTGAGTGGGATCATCTACGCTATTGGGGTCATAACCGTTTTCCAAGCGGCGTCTCCAGAATCAATGAAGACGTCTGCTTCTGCTTGGTTTGGTTACGCCTACTCAATCACTGAATACGCCAGTAGATTTGTAAGCAAGGACCTTCTGGGTGGCGTCGCGGAGATCACGCCCCTTGAGATTTCTCTACTGATTTTTTCATTTATCCCAATAGCTTCGTTTATACAATCTCAATTGAAGCACCGGAGCGAGGTGTTAAATGAGTTCAGTTACGGCGCTTCCGAAATTGTGGTCATAAATGGGGTGGCTTTTGCAGTTCTTGGAATCCCTTATGTCCTCACAGATGAGCCGATCAGTCTTGTCGTTGGAGCTGTATTGATCCTGATACTTTATGGAATATTTTTTCTATTTTATTCATCATTGAGAGCTCGTGCGCCAGAGGCAAGAAAGAGATTGTCACCACGACCTTGGAAGCGGTGGGATTACGCTGAGGCTTCTTGGGTCCGTGAACAGGCTAAAGTCGTGCTGACGGCGATTATCCTTATCGTCATCGGGAGCGGGCTGGTCTCGCAGTTCTTTTGACCGCGAATGCGTCGTGCTCGGATGGACGAAAACGTTCTCGAAAGCGGCAAGTCAGACACATCACAAGTCAATTTTGATAGAACAACTGATTGCTCGCTTCGCCTTGCGGGCACTTTCGAGGCAACGGTTCAAGTCTTCGCCATTCTGACTAAGAATTCTCTGCGCCGCCGCCAGTTCTTCCCAAGCTTCGGGGTTCTGAGACCAGATCAACCGTATTCCGGCCTCAACAATGGTCGGCTCGCCCACGGCCTTGCGGGCCATCCGTTCGGGCCATTGCCAGCTTTCAGGCATGGCGCGGGCGATGGTGCCGGGGAGGATCGACCACAGCAGGATACCAGCGAACAGGCCAGCGCCTGCCATGTGCTGCAATTTGCGGTTCTGTTCTTCAATGGTGCGAGCACGCCCTACCAGTGCGTGCATCTCGGCGGTTGCCTGACGATGGAAGTTTTGGGCCTTCATTAGCTGGTCGCTGTCGTAGCGACGCGAACCTTCGGAGGCGTCGGCGATCTGATCGGCAATCGTCTCGGGGGTGAGCTTCATTGCTGGTTTGCCGCTGATGGCTGACAGGTTTTCGAAGAGCTGCTCCAACTGGCTGGCCATCTGGCCAAGCGTGGCGGTGTAGTCCGGGATTACGATGTCGGCTCGCTCTCTGGCCATGTTCTGGACGGTATGGCGCACCATCGCCATTTCGCCTTCGAGACGGGCGAAGGCTTCCGTTGCGGGATCGCTCTCCGTTACGGCCTCCTGTTCTGGTGCCAACGCTGGCGGTTCCTCGACTTCGAGGTCCAGTTGCACTTCTTCGATGTGGTCGTCTTCCATGTCGTTTCTCCTAGATGCCCACGTCGAAAGCGCGGGTGTGCTCGCGGGTGAGGGTTGCGGTGAGTTCATTGGCGATGCTGCGTTCGGGCTTCGGATCGATGCCGAGTTCGTGGGTCTTGCCGCGCAACAGGCCTTCGACCTGCGGAGCGCGTTCAAGCCCCTTCGCCAATTCGTTCTGCTTGGCCGACACGCGGGCAGCGCCTGCGCGGTCGCCCTGCTGCTCAAGCTGCTTGCGCGCTGTGCTCAGTCCCTGCCAGTCGCTGACAAAGCGCTCGGACCTTAGCGCCGGATCGGTGCGCACGGCGGCCTCGCGCAGCATGGCGCGCATCGCCTCCTGAGTCCGCCCGCAAGCGGCCTCTGCGACCAGCTCAGGACGCCGCTCCAGCGCCTTGGCGAGATCGGTGGCGGCATGGGGCCGGATCGCTTCGAGCGCCTTTCCAGCCTTCTCCAGAGCGTCCTTCTGGTGTGGCAGGACGGGCAAGCCCTGGGCCTGCATCGTTCCGATATCGCCAAGCGCGCGGGCATAGCGTTCGACCGCGCGGCGCTGGTCGCATTGTGTGTTCGCCTGCACTGGAATTGGTTCGAGCTGGCGGGCCTGCGGACGGAAGTTCCCGAAGATCGATTTGGCCTTCTCCGGCGCCTGCCGAACCATCTCCATGATCCGTTCGCGGAAGCTGATGCCGCGCAGTTCAGCGAAAGCCTGTTCGGGCTTGTAGTCGCCCGCCATGTCCTTCCCGCGCTCGCGGCTTAGTGTACGGACAAGTTTCGACTGATCGGCACTGTCATCGCGGCCATAATGGAGGGCCAGCCCGTCGCGGTGACGCGACATAGCGACATAGGCGGAATGGCTGTCCATGCCGGGAGTGGCGAGCACATGGGCGCGGTCTACGGTCATGCCCTGCGCCTTGTGGATCGTGGCGGCGTAGCCATGATCGATGTGTGCGTAATCCTTGGTGTCGAAGGCAACCTCGCGGCCATCGTCGGTGCGCACGGCCATGCTTTGCGCGCTGGCTCTTGCGACTGTTCCCAGCGTCCCGTTTTTGACTCCAAGCCCGCGCTCGTTACGCAGGAAGATGATGCGGTCGCCGGATGCAAATTGCCGCTCGCCGCGTGCCGCCTTGATCGTGGCATCTGCCCCAAGCTGCCCCGCCGCGCGCATCTTGCTACGCGCCATGCTGTTCAACTCGCGCACCTCGTCATTGGCGTGCGTAAGTATGATCCGGCTGTCGCTGGGGTTAGTTTGCCGTTCCTGATTCCAGCCCTCGATCAGCGCTGCGCGCGCGATCTCGCGCGTGTCGGCGGCATGGACCATGCCGCGTTCCTCGTAGGTGCGGATCGCTTCGCCCGTGCGACCCGTTGCGAGGTGCCTTGTCGCGTCTTGCTGCCATGCGGAAAGCTGGCGGCGAACCTCGCTGATCTCGAC
>JAPYSD010000155.1 GCA_029936705.1 Croceicoccus sp.
GTCGTCGGGCTTGTCGACATCGACCGCTGCCTCGCCGTCGCGTGCGGCAACGACCTCTGCCAGAATCCCGTTGCGACTGCCCAGCCTTCGCACGCCCTCGGCCAGCGTCAACCGGCCCAGTGCGTAGCTGAGCAGCGTGCCCAGCCCCAGCCGCCCGACGATGCGCCAGGGCCGCTTGCGGTCGGCTTCCACGCCGCTCCAGACCTGCAAGGCCCTCGCCGCGCCCGCGCCGTTCAGCAGGAACATGTTGCACCCCGACCAGTCGCCGTCCGCAAAACGCAGCCAGGTGCGCTGCGTGCCCGGCACGGCCTGCTCCACCAGCTTGCGCTCTGCCAGCAGCATCGCGACGTCACAGCAGGTCGGTGCATCGTGCACGAAATCGCGCACCCATTGCGGCTTCAGCAGCGCATGGTCGGATGTCGTGACCAGCAGGGGCGCGCCCGATTGCTCGAACACGCGCGCGACGCTGCCGCTGGGGCCGGTAGCGGGGGGCACGACGACCGCGCCCAGCTCTTCGGCCTGGCGCACCACCTCTGCATCGGACGCCGATACATAGATCCGCCGGAATCCCGCCTCGTGCAGCGACCGGTGCACGCGTGCCAGCATGGTCGGCCCGTCGATCCGGATCAGCGCCTTGTGGCCGACGTTCTCGGCCCTCGCCAATGGATCGGCTTCGCTTCGCGAGCCGGCAAGGATCAGCGCGCTTCCGGGCAGGGCATGGGCGGTATCGTTCATGCCTGCCGCCTTAGCGCGGGGCGGCAAGGCGCGGCAATCGTCGTTGCGAAGCGGCGTTGCTGCATTTAGGGGATCGGTGATGACAACGAACGCGCCACCCATCGCCATCGAAAGCGTGGGAGAGAACCCGACCCCGATCTGGGGCCTGTCGAACCGCGAACGCACGCGGCGCATCGCCGCGTCCAGCGGGCTTTCAACCGGCGGCGACGGCGCGACGCGCGTGATCGTGCACGATGCTTTCGCATGGGACCCGGCGTGGCTGCGGCACATTGCCGCCAATCCCGGGCTGGTGCTGACGATGGGGCGCATCCCCGCCCTCGCCCATGTCCGCACCGAGGCAGAGGCCGAAGCGGTCCGCACCTCGATCCGCACGGACAAGCCGCTGGTGCCGGGCGACCTCAGCGTCCTCGCCTATGAAAACGGCCCGACCATCGAGAACAAGCAGCTGCGCAAGCGCGAGACGCCGTTCCTGATGGCGCTGTTCCCCGACACGGTCCGCCGGATCGAGCGGGCCAGCTATTTCGGCGCCTACAAGGGCGTGACGGACATTCTGACCAAGTATCTCTGGCCCGAATGGGCGCTGGTCATCACGCGGATCTGCGCGCGTTTCGGCATCACGCCGAACATGGTGACCGCCGTGGGTGCGGTGCTGTGCATTCTTGCGACCGTCCTGTTCGCGCAGGGCCAGTACTGGGCGGGCATGGCCGTCGGGCTTGGTTTCATGGTGCTGGACACGGTCGATGGAAAGCTGGCCCGCTGCACGATCACGTCCAGCTGGTGGGGCAATATCTTCGATCACGGCATCGACCTGGTCCATCCGCCCTTCTGGTGGTGGTTCTGGGCGACCGGGCTGGTGCATTGGGGCCTCGGCCTCTCGCCAGAGGCTTTCCAGTCGGTTATGATCGCGATCATCGGCGGCTATGTCCTGCAGCGCGTGATCGAGGGCGTATTCATGCGCCGCAATCACGAGATGCATATCCATGTGTGGCGCCGGTTCGATTCGTGGTTCCGCCTGATCACCGCACGGCGCAATCCGAACATGGTGCTGCTGTTCGTGTCGATGCTGTTCGCCCGCCCCGATTTCGGCATCGTCGCCGTTGCGTGGTGGACCGTGATATCGTGCGCGATCCACGCCGTGCGCCTGCTGCAGGCCGAGATCGTGCGCGGCCGCGACGGCAGGCTCAGCAGCTGGCTTTCGGAAGGTTGAGAAAAGGACACCGCCCATGAACGAGACCATGCGAAAGTTCGGCTATCCCGCAAGCCTGGTGGCAGAGTTCGAGCACTGGGTCGTCCTGCTGCGCCCGGCCCAGCCCACGCTGGGCAGCCTGGTGCTGGCGGCCAAATCGGATGCCACCGCGCTGTCGGACCTGCCGGCTGAGGCGCATGCAGAGATGAAGCGCGTCAGCACCGCGATAGAGACGGCGCTGCGCCAGTTCGTCGATTACGCGAAGATCAACTATCTGATGCTGATGATGGTCGATCCGCATGTCCACGCGCATGTGATCCCGCGCTATGAAGGCGGCCGCACGTTCGAAGGCACCGAGTTTACCGATGCGGGCTGGCCCAAGCTGCCCGAACTGGGCAGCGCGGTCACGCTGGACGATGCGCAAATCGCGTCACTGGTCGCCGCGCTGAAACCGCATTTCGCCTGACCGGCGACCGGACCCTTACGCCCAGCTGTCGGTCAGCGCGGTCGCGTTCTCGATATCGGTCAGGAAATCGACCTCGGCCCATTGCGAGCCGGTGATCGAGCAGGTGCCGACTTGCCCCGTCTCCGCGATGGTGTCGATCACTTTCAGGTACCAGTGCTCCACCCCGTCGCGTTCGCGCATCTTGCTGCGCACGGCGTCGCGAAACAACTCGACGCCGGCACCGCGAAACGCGAGGAAGCCGATCGATTCGCAATTGGTCTCCTCGGCCGCCAGCGTCTTGCCGATATGGAGCAGGCGGCCGTTCGGCTCGCGCAGCACCTTCATGTCGTCGCTGTCATAGGCGGGCTTTTCGTCCACCGTCACCGCGATCGGCCAGGGACCGTCGGGGCCATCGGCGCCCTGCTGCACCTTGTGCACGATCTCTTCCGAAACCAGCGTGTCGCCGTTCAGGATCATGAAGTCGCCCTTCATAAGGTGGCGCACGATCCAGCACGAACCCAGATTGTCGGCCACCTTGAAGAAGGGGTTGAAGTGGCACTCGACCTCTACCCGCAGGTCGTTGATCTGCGAGATCGCATGCTCGACCTCGTCAGTCTTGAAGCCGGTGACCACGTCGATCCGCTTAACCCCGCCGCGGGCCAGCATCTCGATCTGCCATTCGATCAGGGACCGGCCCGAGAAATCGATGAGGCACTTCGGGCGTTCGGCGGTCAGCGGCAGCAGGCGCGAGCCCTGCCCGGCGCTGAGAAGGATGGCGTGTTCAATCATGGCCGATGCCTTTAGTGCGAACGCGCGCGGACCGCAATCGCGGCAAAAACGGCGGGCGATGCTGCCCAGATTGTGAGTTCCCGCCCGTCCGGCTTGCCTAGCGCCGCCAGTTCGGCCAATCAGCGGGCCATGAAGCGAAAACGCCCAGTTTCCCACGGGGATCGTTCACTGCTCGGGCGTATGCTGGCCAACTTGGGCTGGCTGATCGGCGGCAAGGGATTCGGCGCGGTCTGCTCGCTGGTGTACCTGGCGATCCTGACGCGGACGCTGGGGCTCAAGGATTTCGGCCATTTCTCGCTGATCTTCGGCACGTCGCAGGCGCTGATCGCGGTCGCAGGGTTCCAGACATGGCGCGTGGTGGTCCGCTTTGGCGCGGAACACGTGCACCATCAAAAGTGGGATGCGTTCGGGCGGCTGGCCATGCTGGCGGGCGTGCTCGACGTGTGCGGCGCGCTGGTCGGCTGCGCGATCGCCTATCTGGCGTTCTACCAGTTCGCGGGCGCGCTGGGGCTGAACCCCGAACTGATCGACCTGGCTTTCTGGTTCAATGTCGCATCGCTCTGGGCGTTGGTGTCTGCACCCACGGGCATCGTCCGCGCGCTCGACCGTTTCGATGTCGCCGTCTATGTCGAGGCGGTGGTGCCGTTGGGGCGCCTGCTCGCCGCGCTGGCGATCTGGCTGACCGGGCCTAGCCTCACGCGTTTCCTCATTGCATGGGCGGCCATCGATATCCTCGAGGCGGTGATCTACTGGATCATGGCGCGCAGGCTGTGCCCGCAATCGATCCGCCTGTCGCATGTCGGCGATTTCGCCGGGGCGCTGGGTGACAACCCGGGGGTGATCCGGTTCTTCCTCATCACCTTCTGCTCCGCCACGCTCGAGGCGGCCTATCGCAACGGTCCGCTACTGGCGGTCGGCTATCTGGTGGGGACGAGCGCGGCAGGCCTCTACCGGCTGGCGCAGCAGCTGGCGCAGGGGCTGGCAAAGCTGTCCACCCTGCTCGCCCGCGCCGCCTATGCCGAAATTGCGCGCGCCCGCGTCGCCTCGGCGCTCGACGAGTTTCGCAAGCTAATCCGCCAGACCAGCCTGCTGGCGGGCGCGGGCAGCGCGGTCGTGGTGCTGATCGTGCTGGTCGCCGGCCGTTTCCTGCTGGAACTGCTGGGCGGCGAACAATTCGCAGGGGGGGAGCCGATCCTGATCGCGCTGGTCGTCGGTGCCAGTTTCGAACTGGCCAGCGTGGCGTTCGAACCGATGCTCGATTCCACCGGCCGGGCCAAGCTGTCGCTGACCTCCCGCGCCTTTGCGGTGATCGCGACGGCCATCGGCATCATGCTGTTCTCGCCCATCGGCGGGGCAGAGGGCGTGGCATGGGGCGTCGCGCTGGGCGGCGCGGTCCATTACATGGCGATGGGCGGCATGGCGTGGCTGGTCCTGCGCAGCCTGGTACGGGCGGAACGGCTGGGAACCGCGCCTGCCCCTATGGGCAATGACCGCCCCGAAACTTGAACCCCGGCGGCGCGCTTGCCATTAGAAGAAGTGCAATCCACCGCTTGTGCAGCGCGGCAAGCTTGGCTAACCCGCAGCGCAGAACCGGGCCGCGCGCGTACAGGCGGGCAGATTGGCGGCCCAGCAGAACGGAAAAGCGACTATCATGGCGACCTTTACCCTTCCCAAGAACAGCAAGATCACCGGCAAGAGCCAGCATCATGGTTCGGCCACCGGCGGGAAGGTCAAGAAATTCAAGGTCTACCGCTATGATCCCGACAGCGGTGAGAACCCGCGCTACGACATCTTCGAGATCGATCTGGACCAGTGCGGCCCGATGGTGCTGGACGCGATCATCAAGATGAAGAACGAAATGGACCCGACGCTGACCTTCCGCCGGTCGTGCCGCGAGGGGATCTGCGGGTCCTGCGCGATGAACATCAACGGCAAGAACGGCCTGGCCTGCACCACCGCGATCGAGGATTGCGGATCGGGCGAGATCCGCATCACCCCGCTGCCGCACATGGACGTGATCAAGGACCTGGTCCCCGACTTCACCCATTTCTATGCGCAATATGCCTCGATCCGCCCTTGGCTGCAGACCGTGACCCCGACCCCGTCGGGCAAGGAACGCCTGCAGTCGCCGGAAGAACGCAACAAGCTGGACGGGCTGTACGAGTGCATCCTGTGCGCGTGCTGCTCGACCGCGTGCCCCAGCTACTGGTGGAATTCCGACAAGTTCCTCGGCCCCGCCATCCTGCTGCAGGCCTATCGCTGGCTGGCCGACAGCCGTGACGAGATGACGGGTGAGCGCCTTGACGAGCTGGAGGACCCCTTCCGCCTCTATCGCTGCCACACCATCATGAACTGCGCGAACGTCTGCCCCAAGGGGCTGAACCCGGCCAAGGCCATCGCCGAAATCAAGAAGATGGAATCCGAACGGCTGGTCTGATCGCGCTTATGCGTAAACCTGTCTGCCAGACGGTACCGGATGACTTCGGCCGGGCGCCATCGCCCGCCGGGGTGTTCGGCGCAGCATCGAAAGCGCGGCCGACCCGTTGACGCATTTGCTCGAACGTTACGAATGGCTGCTTGAGCACGAGGAATTGCGCCCCGATGCCGAGCAGCGCGCCGCGATCGAGCGGCTCGCCCGGCTGCAGGACGAGCTTGAGGCCGCTCCTGCCAAACAGGGCTTCTTCGCCCGGCTGAAGGGCGAAAAGCCGCCCCGCCCGCGCGGCATCTACATGTGGGGCGACGTGGGCCGCGGCAAGTCCATGATGATGGACCTGTTCCACGACACGCTGGCCATCGACGCCAAGCGCCGCGTCCATTTCCACGAGTTCATGCTGGAGGTCGACCAGCACCTGCGCGAAGAGCGCAAGAAGGAAGCCGGCGACCCGGTCGCGCCTGTCGCCCGAAAACTGGCAGACGGCATCCGCTGCCTGTGCTTCGACGAGATGGTCGTCAAGAACACCGCCGACGCCATGATCATGAGCAGGCTGTTCACCGCCCTTATCCGCGACGAGGGTGTGACGGTGGTCACGACATCCAACCGCCCTCCCCGCGACCTCTATAAGGACGGGATCAACCGCGGGCTCTTCATGCCGTTCATCGACCTGATCGAGAAGGAACTCGACACGCTGACGCTGAACGGCCCGACCGACTACCGGCTGGAGCGGCTGGGCGGCATGGACGTGTGGTGTTCGCCCACCGGCCCCGAAGCGACCGCCAAGGCGCGCGAGGCGTTCTTCCGGCTGACCGATTATCCGCCCGAAGATGCCGAACACGTGACAGGCTGCGACCTCAAAGTGGGCGAACAGCGCACGATCTGGGTTCCCAAGAGCCTGAAAGGCGTCGCCGTCTTCTCGTTCAAGCGCCTGTGCGCCCAGCCCCGCGGATCGAGCGATTTCCTGGCAATCGCGCGGCACTATCATACCGTGATCGTGGTCGGCATTCCCGTCATGGGCGTCGACATGCGGAACGAGGCCGCCCGCTTCGTGACGCTGGTCGACGCGCTTTACGAGAACGGGGTCAAGCTGATCGCAACCGCCGATGCGCCGCCCGCGCAGCTCTATCCGTCAGGGGACGGTGCGTTCGAATTCTCGCGCACGGTCAGCCGGTTGATGGAAATGCAGTCCGCCGATTATCTCGCGCGCGGTCACGGCGAGCAGTAGCGCCTACAGGCACAGATTTGTGCCTTCTTGAAGCATCGGCGAAACCGTCCATCTCTCCGTCATGCCGGCGGCCCCGACCACACGGGGAAACCCCGCCGAGGTGAGAATGGACATGATCGAGATTCGCCCCTTCGACCAGCTTGGCAAGGCCAATCACGGCTGGCTCGACACTAGCTACCATTTCAGCTTTTCGAATTACCACGATCCCGACCGCATGGGCTGGGGACGGCTGCGCGTGTGGAACGACGACTGGATCCAGGCGAAGAACGGCTTTCCGCCGCACCCGCACCGCGACATGGAAATCGTCACCTTCGTCCGGACCGGCGCGATCAGCCACCGCGACAGCCTGGGTAACGAGGGCCGCACCGCGGCAGGCGATGTCCAGGTGATGAGCGCAGGCACCGGCATCACCCATGCGGAATTCAACCTGGAGGACGAGGATACCACCCTCTTCCAGATCTGGATCATGCCCGAGAAGACCGGCGAAGCTCCCGGCTGGGGCCAGCGCGAATTCCCCCGCGGGGACCGCGCCGGTTCATGGATCACCGTCGCCAGCGGAGAGCCGGAAAAGGATGACGCCCTGCCGCTACGTGCCGATGCGCGGGTGCTGGCGGCAACTTTGAAGGCGGGCGACACGCTGGAACTGCCGCTGGATCCGGCGCGCCATTACTACACCGTGCCCGTCGGCGGCAGCGTGACCGCGAACGGCCATCAGGCGAATGCACGCGACGGCATCGCGGTGACCGGTGAGGAAATGCTGTCGATCACGGCGAAGGACGACGTCGAACTGCTGCT
>JAPYSD010000156.1 GCA_029936705.1 Croceicoccus sp.
GTCCTGTATCGATCGGGGATCTCGCCGCACCGCGATGATATTGCGTCCTGAGCAACGAACTTTGCGCAAACATCGCATTGTTTGCCATGTGGGAACCAGACACATTCGGCATTGATCGCAAGCAACGAATTCTCGGAGCCGCAGAGACATGACCGACACGCCGCCCAAGCCCAACTTCCTCTCGGTCGACCATATCTCGTGGACGGTGCCCGATCTGGATGCCGCGGTAGCATTCTATCGTGACGTGATCGGGGGTGTGGAGCTTTTCCGCCTTGGCCCTCTGGATGCAGCCGACATGCCCGTCGATGACGAAGGCCGCGACTGGATGGAAACGCATGTAGGCGTCGCCGGGGCGAAGCTCACGCTGGTCATGATGAAGCTGACCGACAACATGAATTTCCAGCTTGTCCAGTATGACAAGCCCGACGACCGCCGGCAGGAACTGCCGCGCAATTGCGACCGGGGCGGACATCACCTCGGCCTCAAGGTCGACGATGTCGACAAGGCGATCGCCTATCTTACGGCACACGGGTGCACCGCGATGCAGATCATCGAGGTGGATGCCGGACCGCTGGCCGGCAAGAAGAACGTCTATATGACCGATCCCTTCGGCCATAGCCTCGAAATCGTCGATTGAGATCGCAGAGGAGCGCGACATGAATACCAGGATCAACCCCGAAAACCTTTACGACGCTCTGGGCTACGGCTTCTCTCATGCAACCTTGCAGGAAGGCGGAAAGACGATCCATTTGGCAGGTCAGGTCGCATGGGATGCCGAATGCAACGTCGTCGGCGGCGGGGATCTCGCGGCGCAGACGCGCCAAGCCCTCGCGAACCTCAAGGAAGTCCTGGCCGCGGCGGGGGCATCGCCTGCCGACGTTGTCCGTTTGCGCACCTATGTCGTCGACCATACGCCCGACAAGCTGGGCGTGGTGCTGCCGGAAATCGGCGCATTCTACGGCGAGGCCGTTCCGGCGCCGAATACTTTCATCGGCGTGTCCTGCCTCGCCCTTCCCGAGTTCCTGATCGAAATCGAAGCCGTCGCGGCGATCGACTGACAATCGGCGGCCCACGCATTCGGTCAACCGGCCGAGGCGGCCCATGGCCGTTCCCAGCCCTTACAGCCGGTCTAGCGACCTGGCGCCAATAGGATACACAGGTCATGATCAAACTGCCCAAAATCGTCGCTGTTGCAGCTATCGCCGCGTCTCTCGCCGCAGGCGGCTGCTCGGCGCCCTTAAGCGAGGGAGAGGCAAGCGAAGTTACCAGCGAACCGGCAGACGAAAGCCATGAGGTCACCGGCTTCTGGCGTCATGACGAGCTGGTCAGCTCGGGCGGCGACGAGATCCCCCTTGCCGGCGTGTTCCTTTTTCAGGACGGTGTCTTCATCCAGCAAGCGGTGATGGATACGCCGACGGCAAAGAACTCGGAAGCGATGGCCCATACCGGCCCCTACACGATCACCGAAAAGGGCGTTCAGCTGACCGCTGCCCCGACGATCGGAATCAGTATCACGGGCGAAAATCCCCTGTCGTACCAGGCAAGCACCGAACATGACATCACGGCGCAGAACACCGGCGACAATCTCACGCTGACGTTCGGCAGCGGCACCGTTCAGACCTTCACGCGCATCCCGATGTCGGGCAAGGCTACCATCTACAACTTTGGAAACGGCCGCCTCGCGCTCTCGGACGACCGCTTCGTCCTCGTTGCGGGTAACCAGAATGACGTGGTGACCGGCTACGGGACATACACGCGCAGCGGCGACGACATCGTCTTTTCCGCCGATCGCTGGGCAGAGAGCACGGACAAGAAGGCAGAAATCGAGGTCGACGCGGCTGTCGAGGGGACCTTCGACGATTCCACGCTCAAGATCGGCGATCACGTCTTCACGGTCGCTTCGTAGTCGTCAGCCTGGAATGGCGCGAGGCTGATCGAGCCTCGCGCCATTCGACCCATCCATCGTCGCACTCCGGCAAGCGCCCCGGTCGTCACGAGCGATGATGATGGGACGATCATCTGAAACAATCGGACACTGGTATCGCTCGGCAGCGTGTGCCGGGCAATAACCAGGGGGCCATCTTCGAGTCCTGCCTTTTCTGCCAACTCGGATAGATGATTGTGGCATGACGAAAATTCGCTGCGCCATGATGATGCCTCAGGTCGACTGGGGAAACGGATAGGTCGAATGTCCGGTGCGAGCCCTGCTCGGCATAGACACCGACATGCGCAGGCGAAGGCCGAGAACTGCTCGACTACTGACGGCGCCTCAAAGGAAAGCTTGTAATGGAAGCGCGGCGATTGGACGCAGACGCTGCGCGAGATAGATTGTAACCGCCTGACGAAATGTGCCGCACCAGCGATTCAGGCTGGCTGCAACACCGGTGCCGTTCGCCGCAGCAGGAGCGAAAGGCCGACAGCGACGAGGCCGTTTACCAGCATCGCGACAAGCCCGATCTCCCAGTGCGGAAACAATGCGGCGCTCAGTTCCGACAATGCCGGTATCCACATCACCGCATAGCCGACGACGATCCCCGCGAAAATCGCGCCCGCATTGGCGGACCGCATGGTGAATGCGCAATACACACCCGGTGCCAGCATGCCGATCGCGGCATAAGCCGACAGGCCAATCTCCACCAGCGATCCGCTGGCCCCCAGCGTAAGCCACAGGGCGATGATCGCGAACCCGACCATCGACAGACGCGAAGCCAGCAGCTCCCCCCGGTCATCAAGGCGTGGCAGCAGCGGGCGAACCACGTTGCGCCCGAAGATGGAACCGCAGGTCAGCAAGAGCACCGAACCCGGTACCAACGCCAGCAGCGAGGCGGTGCCGGCCAGAATGCCTAGTGCCCATGCGGGATAGCGGCTTGCCACGAAAGACAGCAGCATCGCGTTGGGATCGTCGCCTGGCGCGCTGGTCCCCGCCAGAAGGGCGGCAAAGCCCAGCAGGATGATGAAGAAATAAGACAGCGAATAGATCGGCTGGAAAACCGCGTTGCGGCGGATCGTCCTGCCGCTGTCCGCCGAATAGCACAGCTGGAACATATGCGGGAAGATATAGGTGCCCAGCGCAACGTTGATGGCCGACGTCACGAACCAGGTCGTGTTCAGCCCCAGCTCTGGCTGGCGGCCGGGAAAGCTGATGGCCTCGGGATGGAGTTGGGCCACGCGGTCGAAGACATCGAGGATCGAAGCTTCGCCCACGGCACCCGCCACCGTCCATGCCAGCGCGATAACGATGACGAGCATCAGCACGTCCTTGACGCCCGCGGCAAAGGCGGCAGAGCGGAGGCCCGCCAGAAAGACGAAGAGCAGCATCAGCACTACCGCAACGACGGCCGCGCCGGTCTGCGTCACGGCCTCGCCCGCGGCAAGCCGCACGATCAGCGTCAGCGCCGTCACCTGGATCTGGACATAGACGGTAAGCGCGATCAGCCCGGCGGCGGCCACCCCGATGCCCAGCCATCGTGACGCATAGCGATGCGTGAAAAAATCGGCCTGGGTCACCAGTCCATGGCGGCGGCCATAGGACTGGATCAGCGGGGTAAGCCAATAGCCCACCGTCGCCGCCAGCGAAACCGAGCAGAAGGCCAGATAGGCGGGTGCGCCATAGGCCCAGGCATATCCCGAAATGCCCAGAACGGCGAATGTCGTATAGATTTCACCAGCGTTGAGGAACCAGAACACCAGCGTCCCCAGCTTGCGCCCGCCCAGCGCCCAATCTTCCATGGTTTGCGCACGGCGCTGCTTGATGCGGCCATACAGCATGGAACCGAGGGCGGTTCCGCCGACGATGAGCAGGATGAGAGAAAGGATCACGCGGTCTCTCCGCCCTCGTCATCACCGGAACGGTTGCGCGGGTCGAGCCTGTATCGAACCGCCAGCACGATCGTCGTGAAAACGATACCCGCCATTTGCCACGCCATCATGAACGGCAGGCCCAGCGGACGCCACGGGACATCATTCGCCCAGAATGCAAAGCCAAGTTGCCAGACGAACGGCAAAACCAGCATCAGGTCGATCGCGCGCGGTCTGGCCGCGGTAATCTCGTCTTGGTTCATGTGGTCAGTGCCTGTCGTCGATCCATGGCCTGGCAGGTTGGTGCACAGGCGGGTTGCCCGCAATGATCGATCGAATGAATTATCGTTGCTCTCAGCGCAACATACTCCCGCCGCCTTGCGCGCAAGTTCAGGGCGCTTTTGCTGCCCGGTCCCACTTGCGCACCTGCGCTTCGATCATTTTCAGTATACGGATCGGTGCCCCTTCAAGTTGACGGCCCGAACGAAGGATCAGGCTGACGGTGGTCTCCTCGACCGCGTCGCTGTCGAACGGCACGCCGATCACCACGCCGTCATCCAGTTCCGACCAGACGGCGACCTGCGGTAAAACGGTCAGCGCCACGCCGGATCGGACCATTTCCTGCATGACATGGATCGAGTTGGTCGTGACCACTGGCTCGAGATGGCAGCCGGTCCGCAATTCGGCTGCCGCCAGGATCTGCCGGATACGGAATTGCACCGGCGGCAGACACAAGGGATACTCCGCAAGTTCGGCGATGCCCACGCTTGGCCTTTCGGCAAGGGCATGACCGGGCGGCACGATCGCCATCAGCGGCTGGGCCGCGGTGGACCGCACGTGAAGCTTCAGGTCGTGCGGCGTCTGAAAGACCAGCCCGACATGCGCCGCGTCCTCGACGATCATCCTTACGATCTCTTGCGAGGATCCTGTCAGGATCTCGAGATTGATCTGCGGATTGTCTCGCGCGAACTGTGAAATCAGTCCGTTGAAAGAGCGTCCAAGGAAACCCTCTCCCACCGCGATGGTGGCCTGTCCGACCTTGACCGATCTCAGCTCCCCCAGCTTGGCATTCAGCGCCTCCCGATCGGCCAGCTGGTTGCGATAATGCTCAATGACGATTTCGCCCGCATGCGTCAGCTTGACCCCGCGCCTTCCCTTTTCGATCAGGGCAAGGCCCAGCTGTTGCTCAAGCTGTGAAATCTGGCGGCTGATGGACGATGCCGCGATATTCAGCCTGTCGCTCGCCGAGCGCATCGAGCCTGCGTTCAAAGCCTCCAGAAGATAACGCATCCCGGCTTCCGACATCAAAAACCTCCTTTGGCCCGACTTCCGTTCGCTTGCCGCGGGCCGATCCGCAGCTTTCGGCCATTGTCCTTTGGACAGGCAAAAGAGATCAATGTTGCGTCAGATGCAACATTATTGTCACTTTTGGTGCATTGAAGCATATTCGGCGGGGTGCAACTTTCAGCCAGTTGGCAGCGCAGCATTGGGGGGCTGAACCAGTTCCGCGAGGGCTAGACCAGCTCTGCGAGGCCGGACCAATCTTGGCAGAAGGGATCAAGTATGACTTTCGGAAACAAGGACTTCAGACGGTTTGCCATTGCGGCTCTGCTGACGGGCACCGCATTCGCCGGTAATGCGGCATTTGCGCAGGAGGTCGTGCCTGCAACCGACGTCGACATCGTCGTGACCGCGACCAAGCGCGCGGATTCGACCATTCAAGAAACGCCCATCGCGGTGCAGGCAATCAGCGGTGACGCGCTGAAGGAAGCCGGCGCGATGGACTTTGCCGATTTCTACCGTGCGATCCCGGCCCTCTCCGTTCAGGACGAAGGTCCCGGCGACAAGCGCTATGTCATTCGCGGCATTAACGCCTCGGGCGCCGGCACCGTTGGCCTGTATCTCGACGAAGTCGTCATCACCGGTGAGAATTCGCAGGATGGCGGGGGCCAAGCTCCCGACATCAAGCTGTTCGACCTCGACCGTGTGGAGGTTCTGAAGGGGCCGCAGGGCACCACCTTTGGCGCCAGCTCGATGGCCGGCACCATCCGCTACATCACGCAAAAGGCCGACGTCGATTTCGTCGAGGGCTATGTGCAAAGCGCATTGCGGGCAACGGCGGGTGCCTCGCTGGGTCTGCAGACCGACGGCGCGGTGAACATTCCCATCATTCCGGGCACTTTCGCCATCCGCGCGGCAGGCTATTACGCCGATCTTCCGGGCTGGATCGACAACCGCTTCCAGGATGGCGCGAACAATGAAAAGAGCAAGGCCGGTCGCCTCAGCGCCCGTTTGCAGGCGACGCCCGACCTCACCATCGACGCCATGGCGATGTACCAGTCGGTTCATCAGGACGCCAAGAACTATTACAACCTCACCGGCTTCGGCGGCGAACCTCTGCCTTCCGACTATCAGGCCGACGAAGTGCGTTCGCCCTATGACGACGAGAGCGAGATCTATAACGCTACCGTCAATTACGAGCAGAACTACGGTACGTTCACCGGCACCCTCTCTCGTTTCATTCGCGACACCCAGTTCACCCGCGACGCCTCGCTGGCTGCCGATGCGTTCTTCGGCCTGCCCTACGACGGCGCAGGCCGCAGCGCGCTCGTCCAGACCAAGCACCGCAAGCTGGACAGCGGCGAGCTGCGTTTCGCCTCTGACTTCGGCGGTCCATTCCAGGTACTGATCGGCGCCTTCTTCCAGAACGAGGATCGCGATTTTCGCAGTTCCTGGCCGACTGCCGATGCTTCCGGCAACATCGCCGCGGATGCATCGCTGCTCCTCGACCGCACGGTCGCGACCAGCATCGACGAACGAGCGCTGTTCGGCGAAGTCAGCTATGATATCGTCCCCGACCTGACCTTCACGGCGGGCGGACGGTTGTTCGACTTCAAGCTCGAACAGCAATCGGTGGCTGTCGTCAGTGCCGGGGGCGCACCGGGCGGAGGCGCGGGGCCCATCCTCGAGACCAGCGACGACGGCATCATCGGCCGCTTCAATCTGGCTTACCGGCTCAGCGAACGGATCAACACCTATGTCCAGGTCGCGCAGGGTTACCGTTCGGGCGGAACGAACGACACCACCGCCGCCGCCATCGCCAATGTAAACATTCCCGATGGCTATGGCTCGGACTCGCTGTGGAACTACGAATGGGGCGTCAAGACGTCGCTTCTGAACGACACCGTCAATCTGAACGGCGCGCTCTATTACATCGACTGGTCGGACCTGCAGGTTTCGCAGCAGGCGACCGACGGCACCATCTCGTTCGGCTATACCGGCAATGGCGGCAAGGCCGAAGTGAAGGGTGTCGAACTGACCCTCGATGCACGTCCGGTCCGCGGCCTGCGGCTCAACCTTTCGGGGAACTACAACACGGCGAAGCTCGCCGAGAACAACCCCGTTCCCGCCACCGGCAGAAAGGGTGACCGCGTCCCCTACGTGCCTGAATGGACCGGTTCGGGCAGCGTCGATTACACTCATTATGTCGAAGGCCTGGATGTCGATGCCCGCGTCGGCGCCAATTTCAGCTACCAGGGCGACATGGCGACCAAGTTCAACCCGACCATCGCCAATTACCAGGAGCTGGACGATTACTGGCTGGTCGGCCTGAGCGCGGGGATCAGCCGCGATCCATGGTCGGTGAACCTCAACGTCACGAACCTGTTCAACGACGACACGACGATCAACTACAACGAGATCGTCCCGGGCCTCTATCCGCTCGGCTATTATGTCAGCCGTCCCCGCACGGTAAGCCTTTCCGGACTGGTGAGATTCTGATGATGATGCGCGCGAACTGTAAATC
>JAPYSD010000702.1 GCA_029936705.1 Croceicoccus sp.
AGCCGCCACAAAAGGAAGCTGTCGATGGTGCCGAAGGCCAGCTCGCCCCGTTCCGCGCGGGACCGGGCATCGGCGACATTGTCCAGGATCCATGCCAGCTTCGTCGCCGAGAAATAGGGATCGATCAGCAGCCCGGTGCGGGCGCGGACCGCTTCTTCCTCGCCCGCGGCCTTCATGCTGGCGCAGAGCGGGGCGGTGCGGCGATCCTGCCAGACGATGGCGCGGTGAACCGGCTCGCCCGTCTGCCGGTCCCACACCACCACGGTCTCGCGCTGGTTGGTGATGCCGATGCCCGCGATGTCGCTGGCCGCCAGGCTGGCCAAGGCGATGGCCTCGCGCGCGGTCGCGACGGTGTCGCGCCAGATCTCGTCCGGGTCATGCTCGACCCAGCCGGGCTGCGGGTAATGCTGCGCGAATTCGCGCCGCGCGGTGGCAAGAGCGTGGCCGCCGTCGTCGAACACGATGGCCCGGGTGCTGGTGGTGCCCTGGTCGATCGCCAGACTATGTCGGGGCATAAGGCGTTTTTCCGCTCGCTTGCTTGTTCTGTTCTGCCTGCCCGCTAGTCTATGGCGCGCCGGGCGAAAGGAGCAAGCGTGGCGCAGGACAGGATGGCCGAATTCGATCTGCTGATCGTGGGCGGCGGGATCAACGGGGCGGGTATCGCCCGCGATGCGGCGGGCCGTGGCCTGCGCGTGCTGCTGGTCGAGCAGGACGACCTGGCGAACTACACCTCGTCCTCCTCGACCAAGCTGATCCATGGCGGGCTGCGCTATCTGGAATATTTCGAGATCGGGCTGGTGCGCGAATCCCTGGTCGAGCGGGAGCGGCTGCTGGACATGGCGCCGCATATCATCTGGCCGCTGCGTTTCGTGCTGCCGCAGTCGGGATCGCCGCGCCCCGCGTGGATGGTGCGCGCGGGGCTGTTCCTCTACGACCATCTGGGCGGGCGGCGGAACCTGCCCGGTACCGGCACGGTCGACCTGTCGAAGGACCCGGTGGGCGCGGCGTTGAAGGACGGAGGCAAGGGCTTCGTCTATTCCGACTGCTGGGTCGAGGACAGCCGCCTGACCATATTGAACGCCATGGATGCCGCGCTGCGCGGCGCGGATATCCGCACGCGCACCCGCCTGACCGGCGCGCGCGAGCAGGACGGGCACTGGATCGCCACGCTGGAGGGCGAGGGCGGGACGAGCGAGGTGCGCGCCGCCATGCTGGTCAACGCGGCCGGGCCGTGGGTGGACGACATCCTGCGCAAGCTGGGCCGCGCGCGGGGCGATCGCGGCGTGCGGCTGGTGAAGGGCAGCCATATCGTGGTGCCGAGGCTGTACGAGGGCGACCACGCCTTTCTGCTGCAGAACCCCGACCGCCGGATCGTGTTCGCCATCCCCTACGAGCATGACTATACGCTGATCGGCACAACCGACCAGCCATGGGAAGGCCCGCCGAGCAAGGCCGAGATCAGCGCGGCAGAAACCCGCTATCTGTGCGATGCGGC
>JAPYSD010000703.1 GCA_029936705.1 Croceicoccus sp.
ACCGAACCGGTCGGGCCAGTTCGCCGCCCAGCTGAGCACCTGCATCCCGCCCATTGATCCGCCCACCAGCGCGTGCAGCCGGTCGATGCCGAGATTATCGACCAGCGCGACCTGCGCACGCACCATGTCGCGGATGGTGATGACGGGAAAGCGCATCGCGAAGGGTGCGCCATCGTCAGCCGCGCTCGACGGGCCGGACGATCCCATGCAGCTGCCAACCACGTTCGAGCAGATCACGAAGAACCGGTCGGTGTCGATCGGCAGGCCCGGCCCCACCACCCGCTGCCACCAGCCGGGCTTGCCGGTCTTGGGATGCGGGCTGGCGACGTGCTGGTCGCCGGTCAGCGCGTGGCAGATCAGGATCGCGTTGTCCTTGACCGCGTTCAGCCGGCCATAGGTCTGGTAGGCGATCTCGACCGGCGCAAGGCTGCGCCCGCTGTCGAGCGGCAGCGGCTGGGCGAGCCTGAGCAAATGGCTTTCGGTATGGATCGCGGCGGTATCGGCCATGCGGGCGCGCTTGGATCGAAGCGTTCGCTCTGTCAACGATGGCGATGAGGTCGGCGTTGACGATGGCTGGCGGTCAGGCCGCCCGAATTCGCCAAATGCACGATTGGCGAAACCGGCGCGGGAAGCTAGAGCGCAGGCCCATGAGCACCGACACGAGCCAGACGACCCGCACCGGCCCCCGCATGAAGCCGTGGATCGAGGCGATCCATGCCTATGTGCCCGGCAAGTCGGCGGGCGCGGACGGCCAGCCGCTGGTCAAGCTGTCGGCGAACGAGAATCCGCTGGGCACCAGCGAGCAGGCGCTGGCGGCGCGCGCCGGGGCGGCTGGCCCCGCGCTTTATCCCGATCCGGACAGCAAGGCGCTGCGCGCGAAGATCGGCGAGATCCACGGCCTGGACCCCGCGCGGATCGTATGCGGCACGGGCAGCGACGAAATCCTGAACCTGGCGGCGCAGGCTTTCGCGGGTCCGGGGGACGAGATCATCCACGTGCGCTATGGCTTTGCGGTGTACGACATTGCCACGCGGCGCTGCGGCGCGGTGCCGGTGGTGGCACCCGACCGCGACTATGGCACCGATGTCGATGCGCTGCTGGGCTGCGTCACCGGCAATACGCGCGTGGTGTTCGTCGCCAATCCCAACAACCCCACGGGCCGCTATATCGGCGCGGAGGAGATGGCACGGCTGCATGCCGGATTGCCGGGCGACGTGCTGCTGGTGATCGACCAGGCTTACGGCGAATACCTCGCGTACGGCGAGGACGATGGCGGGATTGCGCTGGCCAAGGCGCATGACAACGTGCTGGTGACGCGGACCTTTTCCAAGATCTATGGTCTTGCGGGCGAACGCGTGGGCTGGGGCTTTGGCGCGGCGGGAATCGTCGATGCGCTGAACCGGATTCGCGGGCCGTTCAACGTCACGCTGTCGGGCCAGGCGGCAGCTTTGGCCGCGCTGGACGACCAGGACTTCGTGCGCCGTTCGCGCG
>JAPYSD010000157.1 GCA_029936705.1 Croceicoccus sp.
GGTCCGAGGCGTGGATTGACGCCGACGGCTTGAGTACGCGCAGCGCCGCTCCGTCGACATGGTCGAAAACCCTGAACGGCGTGCCTATGCCCATGGCCTTCGCCATCAGATGTTGGCGCCTGGAGGACAGGGCGGCGCGCCAACGCACCTGCGTAACGCCGCGCGTGGCCGGAACGGGCGCGAGAGCCGCGCGGAACAGGGCTCTGAACTCATCGTCAAGCAGGGTCAGGTCCGTCTCGCCAGTTACCGGATCGGTGGCGATGCGCAGGCTGATCGGGAAATCGGAGGTGAAGGGCGCGGGCCAGTGCGGCGATGCCCATTGGCATGATCGTTCCAGCACCAGCTTGCCCTGTTGCTCGGAAAGTTCGGCCAGCAGATAGGGCGAAAATCGCACGCCCTTGATCGACAGCACCAGCGAAGGATCGTCGAACAACGCGGCGATCCAGTGTTCGTGATCCAGCGCCACGATCGATGTGCCCGAAAGCGGCAAGACGCGATCGTCAGGTGCGGGGGCAGCGGCCTTGGCGTCCAGGCAGACCCGCACAAAGCCCGCATCCTCGTGAACAGCGAATGGCCTTGCCTTGTATACTGGAGGGAATTTGCGATCGCTTTTCAGATTGGGAATGTCGATCAGTTGCCCGCTTGCGCCGTCATAAGTCCAGCCGTGGTATCCGCACTGGATCGCGCCATTGCCAAGGATGCAACCCAGCGACAGGGGCGCCCGGCGATGCGGGCAGCGATCTTCAAGCGCGCGCACAATTTTCTTGTCGTCGCGCCAAAGGACGAGCGGTTGGTCGCCGACATCGACGTTGTGCGGCTTGTCCGCGCTTATCTCTTCGGAGCGGGCAACGGCCCACCAGACTGCCTCGGTCATATTCGACTCGCATCTCCCAATACGCGTTATGCAATTAAATTGACGCATGACAATTTAATTGTCAATCTATGCCGATGGATGCAGCCAATGTAAATTCAACCGCCACCTCTCGAGATGGCAGGGCAGCGGAACGGGGAACTGGCCAAATGAAAGGCCATCTTACCCGCAGGGGTGAGAGGAGCCGGGGGCGCCCACGCGCCGATGCCGGTGAATCGGTTGACGAGGCATCGCTGCTACGGACCGCCTTCGCCATGTTCGCCACGCATGGCTATGGAGCCGCGACAATGCGCGCGATGGCCCGCGAATTGGGCGTCAGCCACAATTTGCTCAATGTGCGATTTGGCAAGAAGTCGCAGTTATGGAAGGCGTCGGTCGACTGGCGGCTAAAGGAAGCCGCCCGCGAGGTTGAACTTGCCTTCGACCCGTCGCACCCTCCTGAAGAACAGTTGCAGGACCTGGTTCATCGGTTTTGCCGCTGGGCGATCATCAATTCGGACATCGTGGCCATGAGCCACCTTGAAGGGCGCGAGCCGAGCTGGCGGCTCGATTATATGACGGAAAGCTTCACCCTGCCGTTCCAGCGCCGCCTTCAGGACCTTCTGAAACAGGTAGAATCGCGTACGAAACTTCGCCCGATCGATTCCGGTGCGCTGCTGGCGCTGCTTGTCCATGGAGTAGGATCATATTTTGCCCTTGCCCCTATGCATGAGCGGCTTTTGCCGGACGCGTCTTGTAACGGCGCAACTGAACCAGCGGACGAGGATCGCGCCGATGCAATGGCGCGATTTCTCCTGGCAGGTTTGTTCAGCGCCTAAGTCGTGATAATCCGAGCGTGATCAGCTTGGTGAAGGGAAGAAGAGATCGGCGATGCGGTCTCGATAAACCGCCGCCTTGGCTTCATCCATCCCGAATTGCGGCACGACGGGCGTTATGGAATCGGCTAGGCGCGCCCGTTCGACTATCTGGGCTTTCACCTCTTCAGCCGGTCCGAGCACCGTGATTGCCCTGACCATCTCATCGGGGCAGGCCGCCTCCATCGCGGCAAAGTCCTGCCGGGCAAACGCATCCTGTATCGCAATCGCTTCCTTTTTAAAGCCGATGGCCTTGAAATAGCGCAAATATTGGGGCGACTGCGTATAAAACGCGATATTCGCGCGGGAATCGGCGATGGCCTCATCGCGATCCTCGTTGATGACGGTGAAGATCATCAGGTTCAGATCGAAGGCCGACCGCTCCCTTCCAGCCCTGTCGAGACCTGCCTGCAAGTGCGGCGCGACCTTTTCCTCGATCCAGCGGGTCGTCCATAACGGATGGCCCAGCAGCCCTTCGGCGATCTCTCCGCCCTGCTCGCATGCCTTTTCGAAAATGGCAGGCAGATAAACCGGAATGGCAGGGCGGCGCGCTGGCCCCGTCAGCCGGAAATGCGACAGGTCGAGCGTAGTATATTCGCCTGCCAGCACCTGTAGTTCGCCGGTGTGGCCCTTGGCGATGACCGCCCGCACCTGCTCCACAATTTCGCGCATATGCGCCAGTGGCTTGCCGTATGGCATGCCAAAGCTGCCTTCGATCTGGCTTTGCGCGCTGGACCCCAGGCCAAGCACGGCGCGGCCATCGCTGATGTGGTCCAGATCGATGACGCTGCATGCCGTCTCCAGCGGACTACGCGTGAAGGCCAGCGCGATGCCGCTGCCCAGCTTTATCCTGCTGGTGACGGCTGCGGCTGCCGCAAGGGTGACGAAGGGGAGGCCGAAGATTTGCGGTACCCAGACCCCCTCGATTCCGGCCGCTTCCCATTGGCGGACCAGCGGTACGAGTTCGTTTGCCGGAAGGACCGGCAATTGCGTCCAGATCTTCTTATCCGCGAACATCACCCAAAGCCCTTGGCGGTATCGAAATAGTCCCGCCACGACACGATCTTGTCGCCGTCCATTTCGAAAATCCCCATGAGCTTGATGGAGACGAGCAGTTGGCCGTCCTTGTCATGGAAATTGTCAGTTCGTTCGGTCAAGACCACGTTCCCGTCCGAAGCGACGTGGTGAACGATCACCTCGCCGCTTTCGATCGGGTACATCTGCGCAAAGCCGTCCATGAAAGCTTTCGCCTCCGCGAATCCGGTGGTCTTCGAGATGCCGACATTTTCCCAAACCGTCCTGTCGGTAAAGCGCCGTTCCATCGACGCGAGCATATCGCCCAGCGTAGGCTTCCACTCCTCGAAGAAGGCCAGCACTTCGGATTGCGCATCGGCCATGGTCAATCCTCCGGCGCGATGGTGACAGTCACCCCGTCAAGCGCATCACTCATTTCGACCTGGCACGCCAGACGCGAGGTTTCGTTGCGATGGTCGGAACTGTCGAGAAGGTCGCTTTCATCCTCGGTCATTTCCGGCAGCTTGGCGAAATAGGACGCTTCCACGTGAACATGGCAGGTCGCGCAGGAACAGCAGCCGCCGCACAGTGCCAGCAGTTCGTCGAATCCATCGTCGCGGATGATCTCCATCAGGCTCAGCCCATTGTCGGCTTCAACTTCCGTGCTGGCGCCAGATCGGTCGATCACATTGATTTTCGGCATTTCTTACTCCGTGACGTAGATGAATTATCTGACTTCGACTTCGACCGGGAAGCGATCGAAATAAAACTGAAAATGCTGGCGGATATCCTCGGCCGTCAGACCGAAATCGCCTTCAAGATCGAACTTCACCTTGCCGTTGACGGCCGGATCGTGATCCCGATGATACTGGTGCAGGGCCTGCAACGTGTCCTCGTCCAGCGGCAGGTCCGCCTTGGCATAGATCTGCCGGAGGATCGGGTCGGGGTTCTTGATCCATTCGTGGAAATAGACGTCGATCGCCTGGTCTTCCGGCAGGCAATCGCGATCGCGCACGCAGCGCGACAACAGCGTCTTGTACCGGTCGATCCAGTAGCCCTTGGGTTCCTCCGGGTCGCTTTTCGTGCGCAGCACGCGCGAAGCATAAAGCGCCATCGACAGCGTCGAGCGGATCGAACCCACCGGATCGCGGTGCGTGATCACGAAGGTCGCATCCGGGAAGGTTTTGTACAGAACGGGCAGCTGTTCCATGTGCTGCGGGCATTTGATCACCCAGCGATTCGGCCCCTTCAGGAAAGTAAGAACCTGCAGCCCCTTCTTCAGATAGGCATAGGTGCCGCTCTGGTCATGGCTGAGGTAATAGTCGCGCCACCTTGGAACATAGGCCAGCCATTCGATCAGATAGGATGAGAAGTCGAGGGCCTGCAGTTCGATATCCTCGCTGATATGATCGGGCGAGAATTCATGCATGTATCGCATCATCGGCAAGACTGCGTCCTGCTGTTCCCACCCGGCCTGCGCCTTGGTCCAGCGGGGGTTGGAATCGCTTGCCGTCGGCGCGTCTTCGGCGGCCGGGACGGGCGCGATGGCTTCCCACCAGGGGAGCGAGCGAAGCCGCGTATCGGCAGAGAGCAGCCCGAGCAGATGGGTGGTGCCCGAACGCGGCGGGCCGCCGACGATGATCGGGCTGTCGATTTCGATATCGAGGATTTCCGGATGGCGCTTGCACAGGTCCTCTACCCGCAGGCGGGTCGCGGCATAGCGCACGAACATCGGCCACAGACCGGCGCGGCCCACGGGCGAGAGGAATTCGTCTTCCTCCACGCACTCGCACCACAAATCCAGCCTTTCGACGAAGTCCATTTCGCCAAAGTCGCTCAGGCCGGTCTGGGCCTTGGCGGCGTCGAGGATCGCTTTCGACGAAAAGTCGAAGTGCATTTGCGATGCACCTGCCAGCGCGGCCTTTTGCGCGTCGTCGAGCACGGGGGCGAGCATGTCCCCGATCCTGAACACCTGACCCTTGGTGTCTTGCTTCATCCCCCGATCTCCCTTGCGGCATTTTTCTGTCGCGCATTCGTAAAAGCGATGGCTGCCGAACTTTGTCCTACCGAAAGATATGCGGCGCATCCGGCAACAGCGGGTAGGCCGGCTACGGAGAGGGTAGCGGCGACATGACAGAAAAAATGTTCGATCTGACCGGGAAAGTTGCGTTGGTGACGGGTGCCAATTCGGGCCTTGGCTTTGCCTTTGCCGAAGGGATGGCGCGTGCGGGCAGCGATCTCGTCATCTGGGGCAGGCGCAAGGATGCCAACGACAAGGCGGCAGAAAAGCTGCGGGCCTTTGGCGTCAAGGTGCATTCCGCCGAAGTGGACGTCACCGACGAAGCGCAGATCGTGGCCGGCGTGGCCGATGCGCTTGCGGCGATGGGCCGGATCGACACGGTGGTCGCCAATGCGGGCATTGCCAATCCGGTGCCGTTTATCGACATGGATGCCGATAGCTATAACGCGTTGATGAACGTCAACCAGCACGGCGTGGTGTTCACCCTGCGCGAAGTGGCCAGGCACATGGTGGCCCGAGCCGAGGCGGGCGATCCCGGCGGCTCCATGATCCTGTGCGGCAGCGGATCGATTTTCCAGGGCGTGCCGACGCTGGTGCATTACGGTGCGGCAAAGGGCGCTCTTGCGGGGCTGGCGAAGGGGCTGGCCGCGGAACTGGGCCCCCATGGCATTCGCTGCAATGTCATCGCGCCCGGTTTCATCATCACCGAAATGACCATGAAGGACCCCGAGATCGGCCAGATGATCGCCGATGGCGTGGCAGCCCGTGCCCCGCTCGGCCGCGCGGGAATGCCCGACGATCTGTGGGGCGCGGCGGTTTATCTCGCCAGCGATCTATCCCGCTATCACACCGGCGATACGCTGGTGGTCGACGGCGGGAAAATGATCAACAACTAGGAGCGCAGATCATGTTTTCACGGCCCGGGGCAAGGCATAGCCAGAACGCCTATGTGACCAGCGATCTCGATCGCGCGATGGCCATCTGGCGCGACGAATTTGGCGTTTCCCGCTTTCACGTGTTCGAAAACGATGCGCCCGGACTGGTCTCCTCGCCAGAGTACCGGATGAAAATCGCGCTGGCCAATGTGGGCGGGGTCGAGATCGAACTTATCGAGCCTTTGCCCGGACCGGCGCCGCTTCATGCAGAGGTGCTACCCACGGACGGCAGCTTTGCCATGCGTTTTCATCACGCGGCCTTGCGGGTCGATGGCGATCGGAGCGATTTCGAAGCCTACATGGCTTCGCTCGATTTGGCGACGCATCCCGTGGTGTGGCGCGGAGAGCTGGGCGACGTGATGCGCTATGCCTATACCGACGAACGGGCGACACTGGGCCATTATCTGGAACATGTCTGGTTCGATCCGGCCATGTATGAACAGATGGCCGCAGCCATTCCGGTCTATCCGGCGCCGTGACGATGGATCTGGCTAATCTCAATTTCCGCGACCTGGGCGGTATACGAACGAATGGCGGTGCCGTTCGCGGCGGGGCACTCTTTCGCGCCGAAGGTCCGGCCAATTTGTTGCCGCAACATCATGCACAGCTCAAATCGCTGGCGATCGGATATATCTTCGACCTGCGCTCTAGGCGGGAGCGAGAGACGCATCCGCATGATTGGCAGGACGCGAACTGCCGCTGGCTGGGACTGGACGTGAATGCCGACCTGCGCGTTTTCGGAAACGATGGACGCGAAAGGCTGAGCCTTGGCGGTGATGAGCGGCTGGCCATCGACATCATGAGCGAGACATACCGGGAAATTCCCGATGCGCTTGCGCCGCACTGGAAAACCGTGGGCGAATGCCTGCTGGAAGGCAGGCCGGCAATCGTGAATTGCACTGCGGGCAAGGACCGCACGGGGGTCGCGGTTGCCATACTGCTGGAAATGCTGGGGGCCTCGCGGGACGAAATCATGCGGGACTATCATCGGTCCGTGGTGTTCGGCGAGAATCTTCGGCGCGGCGGAACGCTGGAAGGCGATATCCGGGCCAGCTTCGGCTTTATGCCAAGCGCCGAACAGGTGGATGCGCTGATAGGCGTGCGAACAGAATATCTTCAGGCTGCGTGGGACCGGATCGAGAACAGTCACAAGACTGTATCGCGCTATCTGGCGGACGCAGGGCTGGATGAAGCAACACAATCTGAGCTGCGGCACCTTTTCGTGACCCGCGACCACGCCGACTCAATTCAAGGAGAACAATGATGAAAAGCGGTGGTGTAATCGGCCTTGGCGGCATTGGCGGCGGGGTGGCACAATGCCTCCAGCGATCCGGCCAGCTTTCCGCCATCTATGACGTGCGGGCCGAGGCGGCCGAAAAAATCCCCGGAGCGCCCCCGATGTCGGCAACGCCGAGGGATCTGGCGGCAGCGTCCGATTGCGTGCTGATCGCCGTTCTGAATGGCGCACAGACGATCGCCGTGCTGTCGGGCCCCAACGGCGTGCTCGCAGCCAACAAGGCCGGGCAGACGGTGATCCTGTTGTCCACCATATCGATGACGGAACTGGAAACCGCGCAAAAGCTGTGCGCCGAAGCGGGAGTGATCCTGATCGACTGCGGGGTGACCAACGGCCCGAAATCGGGTGAAAACGGTCTTATCTGTCTTGCGGGTGGTTCTGACGAGGACATGGCGAAGGCAAAGCCCATTTTCGACGGATTTGCCGGACAGGTCATTCACATGGGCGGCCCGGGCGCCGGCATGGCCGCAAAGATCGCCCGCAACGCCACCTATTTCGGCTGCATGCGTGCCGGTTACGAAGGTGCGGTGATCGCGCGGAACTACGGGGTCGATCTGGGCCAG
>JAPYSD010000158.1 GCA_029936705.1 Croceicoccus sp.
TGGGTAGGCAAATGGGCGCGGGCCTGGACCGACAGGCGCGCCGGATCCTCGAACGCGGCGATGTCGCTGGCGGCCAGCTCCACCGCTTCGCCCGCAGGCTCGGGCGCCACCAGGAAGGCGGGCAGGATCCCCGCGATCCGCGCCAGCGCCATCGCGGCTCCGGCAGCCTCCGCAGCCTCTAGCGGCAGCGCGCGAAACGGCCCCGCCAGCGGATTGCCCAGGTCGCGCGAAGGGTCCGACAGGCGGCGCGCGGCGTCCAGCGTGAACGGCTCCGCCGCGCGGATCAGCGCGGGGGCATCGGGCGCGGCGGCGTCCTTCTGGTTGATCAGCCGCAGCGTCGCCGCCCGCGCGGCCGAGATCAGCAGGCGATCCGCGCCGGTCCCGCCCGCGTCATGGCCGGTTTCCGCCGGCAGCAGGACCAGCGCCCCGTCGCCGCCCGCGATCCGCACGGGCCAGCCATGGCGCAGCGCATCGACCGCCTGCGCCGTCCGGCGAGAAGGTGAAGGGCCGCTCATGCCGAACCTACAGCTCGAAGCGGGTGATCAGCGGAATATGGTCGGAGGGCCGCTGCCAGTCGCGGCATTCCAGCAGCGCGCGATGCTCCCGCGCCTGCGACGCCAGTTCGGGAGAGGCCCACATGTGGTCCAGCCTGCGCCCGCGGTTGGACGCCTTCCAGTCCTTGTTGCGATAGCTCCACCAGCTATAGCTCTTCTGGTCGGCAGGCACGTATTCGCGGCCCAGGTCGACCCAGCCATGCGCGAGGCGAAAACGGTCCAGTGCCTCGACCTCTACCGGGGTGTGGCTGACGACCTTCAACAGCGCCTTGTGGCTCCACACGTCGTGCTCCAGCGGGGCGACGTTGAAATCGCCGACGATCAGGCTGGGGCGGTCCACGGTGTCGGCCCAGTGGGCCATGCGTTCGAGGAAGTCGAGCTTCTGCCCGAACTTGGGATTGACCGCGCGATCAGGCTCGTCACCGCCAGCGGGAATGTACACGTTCTCCAGCAGCAGGCCCTGGCCCGCGCCGCCGACTTCCACGCCGACATGGCGGGCCTCGCCATTGTCCTGCCAGTCGTGGCGGCTCAGTTCGGTCAGCGGCAGTTTCGAGACGGTCGCGACGCCGTGATAGCCCTTCTGCCCATGCACGGCGCGGTGGGTATAGCCAAGGCGCTCGAAGGCGGCATGGGGAAACAGGTGTTCGGCCACCTTGATCTCCTGCAGGCACAGCACGTCGGGCTGCTGCTCG
The DNA here is from genome assembly GCA_029936705.1 of Croceicoccus sp. Taxonomy (GTDB): domain Bacteria; phylum Pseudomonadota; class Alphaproteobacteria; order Sphingomonadales; family Sphingomonadaceae; genus Croceicoccus. Next base: position 1,247 of record JAPYSD010000158.1, read on the forward strand.
GCAAGGAAACGCTCGACCTGGTCGAGGCGAAGGCGGACGGAATTGATGTTCCAGGTGGCGATGGTGACCATGCAGCGCGCCATAAGGCCTTATGCGCCAAAGTCCAATCGCCAGGGTGCGGGAAAGGGGGCTGGATTACGCGGAGGGCGGATACGCAAAACCCCCGACCCGGGGGCATTGGGTCGGGGGTTGCCATTCGCGTTCGTCACGCTCGGCAAGATGCGGTTTGTTGGGACGGGCAACAGGGGGGAAACCCGATTCCCTCGCATCTTGTTCGGATATATCTACGCCCGAACGCCTGTCGGATAGATGAACGAAAGGGCGAGGAAAAGGGCCGTTCGTCGCTATACCGACACAATTGACCGTTAATTAGCCCTTAAGAGCCGAGAGGGTCAGCGTTTCTGCCTCGGCCGGACATCCTTGAAGGTAAAAGTGCCGTCGCTCACCGGGATGCCGTAGCGCTGGTTGCTGAGGAAGATCTTGGTGATCTTGTTCTGCGAATCGACCGACACCCAGCTTTCCAGCTGCAACCCGCCGGGGGCGGAGGCATTGCGGTCGAAGATCAGCGTGATCGTGCCGTATTCGGGATGCTTGGGATCCTTCACCTGCACGCTGATCAGGTCCGGATGGCGCACGGGCATCAACTTGCCGAAACGCATCACGTCCTTGTCGGGATCGAGCAGGGCGCCCAGCGGGCTGTTGCTGATCGGCCAGACCTGCTTCTGCCGGACCTCGTAATCCAGCATGGTCAGGCGCGACCCGTCCGACACGATCAGGACGGGCACGTCCTTCTGGTATTCGAAGCGGATCTTGCCAGGCCGCTTCAGCACCATCTTGCCGGTAAGCTGCTGCCCGTTGCGGTCGACCTGCGTGAAATCGGCGCTCATCGTCTTGATGGCGCGAAGCGCGGTGACGGCGCGGGCGAGGTCACCCTCGGCCTGCGCGGCGGCAGGCGCGGCCGGAACGGCGAGGGCCATGGGCGCTGACAGCGAAGCCAGGGCGGCATAGGCGAGCATGCGCCCGCGGCGAATATTCGAAAACATTGCGGAAATCATCCCGGTATCATGGCGTGTCGCCATTGAACCCGTGGTGAACCGGCAGGTTCCGCAAGCCTTGAAGGGCACGACAGGCAGAAGCGCGGGCAGGAATGATGCCGCCCGCACGCAAGATCACTTGATCTTGGCTTCCTTGAAGTCGACGTGCTTGCGGACGACGGGGTCGTACTTCCGCTGCACCATCTTCTCGGTCATGTTGCGCGGGTTCTTCTTCGTCACATAGAAGAAGCCGGTATCGGCGGTGGAGACCAGCCGGATCTTGACGGTTGCGGGCTTCGCCATGGCGTATTCCTAAATATCCTGATGCGGGTAGCACCCAATGGCATTACCGCGCGGTGTTCCGGTTCAAGTCTGAGAAACGAATCTCGTGGCAGGGCAGACGCGATTGCACGTGGAATCACAGGCAGACCCTGCCAAAGCGTCGCGGCCTTTGCTGGATATGAGCGAACAAGTCAAGCCATGCCTGTCCCGCAGCCCGGCATTACGCCGGGTTCGGGCCAAGCCTTAGCGGTTCCGGCGGCCCAGCAGAACCCCGGCGACGACGCCCAGCAGGGCCGCGGCGCCCGCGCTGCCGAATAGCCAGCCCTTGCGGTTCTTGCGCACGCGTTCAAGCGCAGCCTCGTCCAGGTAGAAGCCGCCTTCGGCACCGCGGATGACGCCGTGGGCACGCATCGAATCGAAACGGTCCGCCTCGATCGGGTCGGTCGGTACGATATCGACAGCCTTTGCCGGGGTGGTCGCCTCGAACGCGCGATAGCGCGAGGCAACGACTTCTTCCATCTCGCGCTCACCGCGAACCATTTCTGCGACATTGGTGCCCATGGCGAAACTCTCTCCAGAAAAATCAGGGGGCCAGCGCTTTCGCGGCCTTCGTCCTGTCAGATATCAAGCGATGGCAGCCGGCTTGGTTCCGCCAACCAACGAAAAGCGGCGCCGATCCGGGGATCGACGCCGCCATTGCTGAATTTCTCCAGGCTTATTGCGGAGTGGCGTCCATGTCGTCGGCCTGGTCTTCCATCATGTCGGCCTTTTCTTCGCCGCGCTCTTCGACCATGTCGGCCTGCTGGTCCATGCCCGCATCCTCGAGCTGGTCGGCGCGCATGTCCGCCTGGTCCTCGACCGCGTCGGCCTGGTCTTCCATCTGGTTCTCGGCAGGGCTGTCGCACGCTGCGAGGGCAAGGCCGAGTGCTGCGGCGCTGGCGGTGGCAATAAGCTTCTTCATCAGGTTTTCCCCTTGATCTGGCCCGGCACGGAAATGCCGGTATCCGGTAAAAATAACCGGGATGACGAAAGGTTCCGCCATCCCGGCTGCTTCATACTGTTGTGCTGTCGCCGGTTCAGCGCACGCTGCCACGACGGACGAGGTTGACGATCGCAAGCAGCACGACCGCACCCAGGAACGAGAACAGGAGAGCCGAGAGGCTGAACCCGTTCATGATGGTGTTCCCGCCGACCACAAGACCGGCAATCAGGGCGCCGACGATGCCGACGACCACGTTCAGCAGGATGCCCTGCTGTGCGTCGGTGCGCATCACGATGCTGGCGAGCCAGCCGATGATGCCTCCGACGATGATCATGATGATGATACCCATCGAAAGTTTCCTTTGATCTGCGTTTGTCAAGGAAACTATTCGTCCGCGTAATTGGTTCCGTCCGCCCCTATTCGGTTTCGAACTGCAATGTCGCCAGACTTGCATACAGGCCGTTCTTTTCGACCAGTTCTGCATGGGTGCCCTGTTCGACGATGGCGCCGTGTTCCATCACCACGATCCGGTCCGCCGCGCGGACCGTCGACAGCCGGTGCGCGATCACGATGGTCGTGCGCCCCTTCATCAGCGCATCCAGGGCCGACTGCACCAGCCGCTCGCTCTGCGTGTCGAGCGCGCTGGTCGCTTCGTCCAGCAGCAGCAGGGGCGCATCGCGCAGCAGGGCGCGGGCAATTGCGACGCGCTGGCGCTGACCGCCCGACAGGCGGGCGCCGCTATCGCCGATGAACGTGTCCAGCCCATCGGGCAGGGCGCGCAGGAATTGTTCGGCATTGGCGGCCCGGGCAGCTTCCCAGATATCGTCGTCGCTGGCGTCCCACGCGCCATAGCGCAGATTGTCGCGCACGCTTGCGGCGAACAGCACGCTTTCCTGCGGCACCAGCGCCAAGCGGTGGCGCAATTCCTCCGGGTCGGCACGGGTCAGGTCGATCCCGTCCACCCGCACGCTGCCCACTTGCGGATCGTAGAACCGCGCGATCAGCTGGAACAGGGTGGACTTCCCGGCTCCGGACGGGCCGACGATGGCCACCGTCTCGCCCGGCTCGACGATCAGCGAGAAATCCTGCAGCGCCTTCTCGTCCGGACGGGTCGGATAGCGGAAGGTGACGTTCTGGAACGCGACCGAACCGCGCGGCGGGTTCGGCAGTGCTTGCGGCCGCGCAGGGGGCGCGATGGCGGGGCGCGTCGCGAGCAGCTCGCCTAGCCGCTGCGCTGCGCCAGCCGCGCGCAGGATCTCGCCATAGACTTCGGCGAGCGAACCGAAAGCACCGCCGACCAGGCCCGCCGTAATGACAAAGGCCGCGATCGTTCCGCCCGTGATGTGGCCCGCCTGCACGTCCAGTGCGCCGCGCCACATCAGCGCCACCAGCGCGCCCAGCACCAGCCCCATGGCCAGCGCGGTCAGCATGGCGCGCATCAGGATGCGCCGCTTCGCCGTGTCGAACGACCGTTCGACCGCGCCGCCGAACCGGACGGCCTCGCGTCGCTCCTGGTTGAATACCTGCACGATGCGGATGCCGCCCAGCACTTCGCTGACCATGGCCCCCAGGTCGGCGATCCGGTCCTGGCTGGTACGCGACAGCCCGCGCACCTGGCGCCCGATCAGCACCAGCGGCAGGATCACCACCGGAATCGCCAGCAGCAGCCAGACAGTCAGCCGGGGCGCCAGGAAGAACATGTATATGGTGCCGCCGATCGCGGTCAGCGCGTTGCGCAGCGCGACCGAGATGGTCGACCCGACGACATGCTCGATGATCGCGGTGTCGGAAGTCATGCGCGAGGAGATCTCGCGCGGGTTGTTATCCTCGTAGAACGAGGGCGGCAGGGTGACGAGATTGTCGTACACCTTTAGCCGCAGGTCGGCGACGACGCGTTCCGACAGCCACGACACCAGGTAGAACCGGAACGCCGTGCCGATCGCCAGCACCAGCACCAAAACCAGCAGATACTGGAACCAGCGCGTGATCTCGCCGTCGCCGAAGCCGCGATCGATCACCAGCTTGAAGCCCGAGGGAATCGCCAGCGTCGCGGCAGAGGTAGTGAGAAGCGCGATGCCCGCTCCCGCCAGATAGCCCGGATATTGCTTCGCCGCGTCGAGCAGCAGCCACAGCGGTCCGATCGAGCGCGAGGGCTTGGCCGCCTTGGCTTCGGTACTATCGCCCGGCGAATCCCCCGACCCTGGCTGCGAAAGCGGCGTGTCCGCCGGTTCGTCCGATCGCGCGATGCTGGTCTGCTCGGTCATGCCAGCCGACTAGACCAAAGCGGGCGGGGATTGAAGCGCTATAAGCCGCCGATGCCCGCGTAATCGCGTTCCGATCCGGGGCGGGCGGGCTTCAGGCTGGAAATGCTGCATTGCAACGCGGCACGGGAACGATCTACACTATGCGGGCATTGGCCGTCTGTAACGGCTGGCCCGTCCGGCTTCGCCGATGGACCAGCCTTCCCTGTTGCACTTGCGTTGATCACGCGCCGCGAGGGACAAGGACGGCGAGGAGAACTGATACATGCTCTATTCGCTTTACGAGATTCAGCAGGCGTGGCGCGCGTCCGCGACCGCCATGGCGTCGGTAACCGCCGAATGGCTCAACAATCCCAAGAACCCCGTGGGTTCGATGGGGATGGGGCCCAGCATCTCGTCCGCGCTGGAAGTGTTCGCCCATGCCGCCGAACCGCGCGGCAAGCCGCCCTTTGGCATCACCACCGTTACGGTCGACGGCAAGACGCTCGAGGTGACAGAAGCGGACGTGCTGTCCAAGCCGTTCGGCAATCTCAAGCGTTTTACCCATTCCGGCCTGTCCGCCGACGCACCCAGGCTGCTGATCGTCGCACCGATGAGCGGCCACTATGCCACCCTGCTGCGCGGCACGGTCGAGCGGATGCTCCACAAGGCGGAAGTCTATATCACCGACTGGGCCGACGCGAAGCTGGTGCCCACCTCGGAAGGGCTGTTCGACCTCGACGACTACATCGATTACGTGATCGAGTTCCTGGAGCATATCGGCCCCGGCACGCATCTGATGGCGGTGTGCCAGCCGTCCGTCCCCGCTTTTGCGGCGACGGCGGTGATGGCGGAACAGGACAATCCGTGCCGCCCCGTGACGCTCACCATGATGGGCGGCCCGATCGACACGCGCGAAGGTCCGACCGAAGTGAACGAGATGGCGGTCGGTCGCCCGATGCACTGGTTCAAGCAATATCTGATCCAGACCGTGCCAATGCATTATCCGGGCGCCGGGCGTCAGGTCTATCCCGGCTTCCTGCAGCTGTCCGGCTTCATGTCGATGAACCTCAGCAACCACATGATGAGCCAGTACGGATTGTTCAAACACCTCGTCGCGGGCGACGGCGAAAGCGCCGATGCGACCAAGGCTTTCTACGACGAATATCTGTCGGTCTGCGACATGACCGCGGAATTCTATCTTCAGACGGTGAACGCGGTATTCAAGGAATATCTGCTTCCCCGCGGCCTGCTGACCCACCGCGGCAAGGCGATCGACCTGGGCAAGATCCACGATACCGCGCTTCTGTGCATCGAGGGGGAGCGGGACGACATCTCCGGCGTCGGACAGACAAGGGCGGCGCTGAAGCTGACCCCGGGGCTGAGCGACGATCTCAAGAAATACCACCTCCATCCCGATGTCGGTCACTACGGCATCTTCAACGGCTCGAAATGGCGGGGCAAGATCGCGCCCATCGTCGAGCAGTGGATGGCGGATCACGCCCGAGCGAGGCTGAAAGCCGTCGCCTGACGGAGCGCGGCGCTCATTAGTCGGCGAGCGCCCGTTCACCATCGCCTGCGCGGCTGTGCAGGCCTGATCGCCGGTCGGTCCGGGGCGCCGGGTTATGCGCGCGTTTACCCTTTCCGTTTAAGATGCCTTCGTGTGCCGCGTTGCATGATGGACAGATGAACGGAATGACTCGCATTATTGCATTCGTGTTGCGTGCCGGCGGTGCCGTCGGCGGGGCTTTTGCCGGGCTGCAGATG
>JAPYSD010000159.1 GCA_029936705.1 Croceicoccus sp.
CGGTCGCCGCCCGCCGTGCCGGGGCCCGCCTCGCCATCGACGATCCCGCCCGCGACGGTGACGACGCCGATCGCGCGCCCGCCCGTGGGCGGTGCGACCGCCTCGACCCAGTCGCGATAGGACGTGTGCGCGAAGCTCTGCGGCTCGTCGGGCGCGCTGGGATCCTTGCCCACCAGCTCGGCGACCCGCAGCGAGAATTCCTCGTAGCTGCCGATCCGGTCCGCCAGTCCCGTGTCCAGCGCGGCTTGCGCCGCATTGCCGTTCGCCGCCCGGATCGAGGCGACCGGGTCCGTCGCGGCCTGCCGCACCTGCGCCCTGGGCCGGGCCTTGCTCACCCCGTCCAGCCAGTTTTCCCAGAGACTGCCATAGGTCCCCTCGATGTCGCTGCGCGCGGCTTCGGAAAAGCCGGTCAGCGTGTAGGGCTCGACCGCGCTCTTGTACTCGCCCGTGCGATAGACGTGGACGTTGATCTTCAGCCGATCCGTGATGTCGCCGTAGAACAGATAGGTCCCGCCCGGCCCCGCCACGGGTGCGCCGCCGAGCGGATCGACCCACACCTCGCTGGCATGGGCAGCCAGCTGCATGCCGTCGCCGGTATAGGCGATCGCGTGGGCCAACACGGGCTTCTTCGCGGCGCGCACCTTGTCCAGCGCCTTGGCGATGTCGGCCATGTGCACCTGCCCGCCGCCCAGGAAATAGTCGAGGTCGAGCACCACCGCCTTGATCCGCTCATCGGTGGCGGCACCCTCGATCGCGCGCACCACGTCGCGGGCGCGGTGTTCCTGGATGGGCGTGCTGGTCGACAGGAACATGCCGAACGGGTCGGCAGGCGCCAGTTCCTCCACCACCACCCCGTCCAGGGAAACGAGCAATGCGCCGTCCTCGACCGCGGCAGCCGTGGGACGAAAGCTGAGCACCGCGTAGAGCGCGGCGAAAAACAACAGCAGGAGGAGCAGCACCAGCCCGTCCTTGATGGCGACCAGCAGCTTCCAGACCTTGCGCGCGAACGCCATGACGGTTCTTTCCTTCCAGCGCGGCACGACGGCGTCCGCGCATTTCCGCGCTAGTTAAGGCGGGCCGGGCAATCCCGCAAATGCGAAACGCGCCAAACGGCACCCGGCACGTGTCATCGGTCTTGCCGGAACGCGAAAGGGCAATTAGACGCCCGGTCTCAAGATGAGCGATGCGCCCACCCCTTCCTCCACCCGCTATCCCGCCGGTGGCGATGCGTTTCCGCACAAGGACCTGATCGGCATCGCGCCGCTGGCCCCGTGGGAAATCCATTACCTGCTGGACGAGGCGGAGCAGTGGGTCAGGCTGAACCGCCAGCCCGCCAAGCATGCCGATGCGCTGGCGGGGCTGACCATCATCAATGCATTCTTCGAGAATTCGACGCGCACGCTGCTGTCGTTCGAGATCGCGGGCAAGCGCCTGGGCGCCGACGTCGTCAACATGCACGCCGCGCAGTCCAGCGTGAAGAAGGGCGAGACGCTGATCGACACGGCGACGACGCTGAACGCGATGCGCGCCGATGCGATCGTGATCCGGCATTCGTCCTCGGGCGCGGTGCAGCTTATCGCGGACAAGGTCGACTGCCCGGTGCTGAACGCGGGCGACGGCCAGCACGAACATCCGACGCAGGCGCTGCTCGACGCGCTGACCATGCGGTTCTGGCTGCGCAGCGATGGCAGTCCGCTGGGCGACGAGTTTGCCAAGCTGAAGATCGCGATCTGCGGCGACATCATGCACAGCCGCGTGGCGCGCTCGAACATTTTGCTGCTGACGACCCTGGGTGCCGAAGTCCGCGTATGCGCCCCGCCCGCGCTGATGCCTGCGGCGATCGAGCAGATGAAGGTCACGCCTTTTCACGATTTCGACGCCGCCATCGAAGGGGTCGACGTGGTGATGATGCTGCGCCTGCAGATGGAGCGGATGGCCGGGCCCTTCATCCCCTCGGCGCGTGAATATCGCCACCTGTTCGGCCTGACGCCCGAACGGCTGAAGCGCGCCGCGCCGCACGCGCTGGTGATGCACCCCGGCCCGATGAACCGCGGGGTCGAGATCGATTCGTCGGTCGCGGACATGCTCGAACGCTCGGCCATCACGCGCCAGGTCGAGATGGGGGTGGCGCTGCGCATGGCCTGCCTCGACGTGCTGACCCGCCGTGCGCGCGGGGTCGAGGGATGGGGAGCGCTCAAATGATCCCGCGCGAACCCCTGACCATCACCGGAGGACAATTGCTGACCGGCAGCGGCGCGGCTGCCGCGGGATCGATTCGCTGCGAAGGCGACAGGATCGTCTTGGTGGGCGAGGTCGAGGCGAAGGCCGGCGACCGCACCCATGACGCCAGCGGCAAGATCGTCATGCCCGGTATCATCGACCTCGGCGTGTTCGAGATCGACAAGCCCGCCTTTCATTTCGGCGGCATCACCCGCGCCGCGCTGATGCCCGACCAGAACCCGCCGCTCGACTATCCGGCACGGGTCCGTTTCGCGGCCAGCTATGGCAAGCCCGACTTCTGGGTGCATCCCATCGCCGCCGCCACGCGCGGGCTGGCGGGATCCGAACTGCCGGAACTGGGCCTGATGCAGGAAGCGGGCGCCCGCGCCGTGTCCTCGGGCCGCAAGTGGCTGGCCGATTCGGGCATGATGCTGCGCATGATGCAATATGCCGCGATGCTCGGCCTGCCCGTCATCACCCATGCCGAGGATGCCGGACTGACCGGCGATGCAGTCGCGACGGCGGGCGAGATGGCGACGCGCCTCGGCCTCCCCAGCGCCCCGGCCGAGGCGGAAGCGCTGGCCATCATGCGCGACATCGCACTGGCCGAGATGGCGGGCGCGCATCTGCATATAAGGCAGGTCACGACGGCGGCGGGGCTCGACCTGGTACGTGCAGCCAAGGCGCGCGGCGTGCGGCTGACCTGCGGCGTGACGCCTGCCTATTTCATGCTGTCCGACATTGCGACGGCGGGCTTCCTGACCTTCACCCGCCTGTCGCCCCCGCTGCGCAGCGAAAGGGACCGCGTGGCGGTGCGCGCGGCGCTGGCCGACGGCACGATCGACACCGTCGCATCGGGCCACGATCCCAGGGGACCAGAGGACAAGCGCCTTCCCTTCGCCGATGCCGCCCCCGGCATGGCGGGCGCGGAAACGCTGCTGCCGCTGACGCTTAGCCTGGTGCGCGACGGCGTGATCGACATGGCGCGGCTGTGCGAACTGCTATGCGTGAATCCTGCTCGCATCCTGGGCGTGAATGCGGGGCGGCTGGAAGCGGGGCTGGAAGCCGACATAGCGGTCATCGATCCCGACCGCCCCTGGATCGTCGATTCGAACCGCATGGAGGCGCAGGCGGGCAATACCCCGTTCGACAAGCAGCCGGTGCAGGGCCGCGCGATCGCCCTGTTCAAGGGCGGCCAGAGGATCGAGCGCTAGTCCGCGCCTTCCGACGCTTGGCTCAGCGTCTCGCCGGGGCCGGGCACGGTCCATATCGCGACATTGACCGCCAGCACAGCGGCCAGCACCAGCATCAGCGCGCCCTGTTTGCGGTCGCCGCGGCGAAACGCGAAGAACGCCGCAACGGTCATCACCGCGGCGCACAGCACCATCAGGGAAAGCGCGATATTGGCCATGCGCCCGCGCATAGACCGCACTTTCGCGCGCGAACAGCCCCCAATGATGCAACCGGCGGCCAGTTCGAGGGTTAAGAGGCGAACGGGGCTTTGGACGGCACGCAAGGAAACCGACATGGGAATATTCAGCAGGATCCGCGAATCGATCTTCGGCAAGGACAAGGCCAGGCCCGCGCCGCCGGCACCCCCGAGACCGGCTGCCGGCCAGCCCTCTACCACCCGGACCGCTCCGGCGCAGCCTGCCCCGTCCAGACCGTCAGCGCCCAAACCGGCCCCGATCAGCGAAGTCGACGTCGAGGCCCGGCTGGCGGCCAGGGCCGAGGGCAAGGATCTCAACTGGCGCACCTCGATCGTGGATCTGATGAAGCTGCTGGACATCGACCCCAGCTATGCCAATCGCAAGGATCTGGCCGAGGAAATGGGCCGCACCGATTACGAAGGTTCGGCAGAGGACAATATCTGGCTGCACAAACAGGTCATGCGCGCGCTGGCCGCAAACGGCGGCAAGGTGCCCGCCTCGCTGACAGACTAACTTCGCGTCTAAGCCAAAGAAAAACGACCCGGACCACATCGGCCCGGGGCGTTTTCATTTCCGGCGCGGAACGATCAGGCCGCCGTCGGTGCCGCCTTGCGGACGCCTTCGTCGACATGGCTTTCGAACTGCGCGAAATTATCCACGAACAGCTGCACCAGCCTGTGCGCGGTCGCGTCGTAATCGTCCTTGTCGTCCCACGTCGCACGCGGGTCGAGGATGGTGCTGTCGACACCCGGAACCGCGACCGGAACCTCGAAACCGAAGTTCGGGTCCTTGCGGAACTCGGCATCGTTCAGCGAACCGTCGAGCGCGGCGTTGAGCAGTGCACGCGTCACCTTGATCGGCATGCGGCTGCCGGTGCCGTACTTGCCGCCGGTCCAACCGGTGTTGACCAGCCAGCACTGCGCCCCGCCCTGCGCGATGCGCTCCTTGAGCAGATTGCCGTACACGCTGGGGTGGCGGGGCATGAAGGGCGCGCCGAAACAGGTCGAGAAGGTCGCCTCGGGCTCGGTCACGCCGATCTCGGTCCCGGCGACCTTGGCGGTGTAGCCCGACAGGAAGTAGTACATCGCCTGGTCGGGCGTCAGCCGCGCGATCGGGGGCAGCACGCCGAATGCGTCGGCGGTCAGCATGATGACATTCGCGGGCACGGGGCCCAGGTTTTCCTCCGACGTGTTCGGAATGAAATCGATCGGATAGGCGCCGCGCGTATTCTCGGTCTTGCTGGTGTCCGAAAAATCGATGGTGCGCTTGTCCTCGTCCATCGCGACGTTTTCGAGGATGGTGCCGAACATCTTGGTGGTCGCGTAGATCTCGGGCTCACCCTCGGCCGACAGGTCGATCATCTTGGCATAGCAGCCGCCTTCGAAGTTGAAGACCGCCGAATCCGACCAGCCATGCTCGTCGTCCCCGATCAGCGTGCGGCTGGCATCGGCGGACAGCGTCGTCTTGCCCGTGCCGGACAGGCCGAAGAAGATCGCGGTCTTGCCGTCCGCGCCGACATTGGCCGAACAATGCATCGGCATCACGCCCTGCTCGGGCAGCATGTAGTTGAGAAGGCCGAACACGCCCTTCTTCATCTCGCCCGAATATTCGGTGTTGGCGATCAGGATCAGCTTCTCGGTGAAGCTGACCGCGATCATCGTGTCGCTGCGGCTACCGTGACGCTCGGGATCGGCCTTGAAGCTGGGCAGGTTGATGATCGTGAATTCGGGCGTGAAACCCGCCAGCTCTTCCGCGGTGGGGCGCACCAGCATGGTGTGCACGAACAGCGAGTGCCAGGCCATCTGCGTGATGACGCGCACGTTGACGCGGTAATCGGGCTGCGAACCGCCGAACAGGTCGGCGACATACAGCTTGTCCTTGTCCTTCAGCGCCTCGAGGAAATCGGCCTTGAGATTCGCGAAATGCTCCGCGCTCATCGGCTGGTTGATCTTGCCCCAGTTGATGGTGTCCTGCGTCATGTCGTCCTTGACGACGAACTTGTCCTTGACGCTGCGGCCGGTGAAACGTCCGGTATCGACCACCAGCGGGCCATCGGCGGCCAGGCGGCCTTCGCCATTGGCAAGCGCATGCTCGATCAGCTGGGCGCGGCCCAGGTTGTCGAAGATGCGGGCATTGGTGGTGATGCCCTGTTCGGACAAGGGGGTTTTCAACGGCACGTTGCTCTCCTTTCATAGCCCCTTTCCAGACGGGGCCAGCCGCGCGGCGCAGGCGCGATTATTGAATGCAATCCTCTCGGGATGATTCCGAAGTCGTCGGAAAATATCCGCCGCCCCGTTTTTATGGATTTTCAGATGCTCACAATTATTCGCGGAGTCAAATCATCCGCCCGACCCTGTCACGAATCGCCGCCAAAGGCCATATTCGCGTCCATTGGGATCATGCTCCCAAAGAGTTAGGCGCCTGCGCACCCGCTGGTGCTTTCGCGGCCTGGCCGCAGCGGGGGCCGCAGCGGGCATTTGGCTGGCGCGCGCGAATTGGCTAAGCCGAAACACGCATGGCGGCCCGCGCGTTGTAACGGGCGGATTTCGCGACAAGAAGGTTGTTTTTTATGGCGCATGTTATCGCCCTGGTGGACGATGATCGAAATATCCTGACCGGGCTGTCGATCGCCCTGCAGGCAGAGGGGTTCGATACGCGGGTCTATTCCGACGGCTCCGCCGCGCTCGAGGCGCTGGTCGAGAATCCGCCCGACCTTGCGGTGTGCGACATCAAGATGCCGCGCATGGACGGGCTGGAACTGCTGCGACGCCTGCGCGAGAAATCCTCGCTGCCGGTGATTTTCCTCACGTCCAAGACCGACGAGCAGGACGAGGCACTGGGCCTGGCGATGGGGGCGGACGACTATATCGCCAAGCCTTTCAGCCAGCGGCTGCTGATCGCGCGCATCCGTGCCCTGCTGCGGCGCGAGGAGCTGGTGATGAACCGGCTGTCGGGCGACACCAGCCAGCCCCCGGCCGAGCTGATCACCCGCGGGCGCCTGACGATGGAGCCCGAGCGCCACCGCGTCACCTGGGACGGGCACCCGGTCTCGCTGACCGTGACCGAATTCCTGATCCTGGAGGCGCTGGCCCAGCGCCCCGGCGTGGTGAAGACGCGTAACCAGCTGATGGACGCGGCATACCAGGACGATGTCTTCGTCGACGACCGCACCATCGACAGCCATATCAAGCGCCTGCGCCGCAAGTTCCGGCAGGTGGACCGGGAGTTCTCCGGCATTTCCACGCTTTATGGCGCGGGCTACAGCTTTGCGGGAGACTGAACCGCATCGCGATCCGGGCAAGGACGACCCGCGCGGTCCGCCCGGGCCGGACGGCGATGACAGGCAGCTGGCGGGAGAGGCTGCCCAGGCCGGCGCGGGCAATGCGCCCGACCCGCTGTTCTGGACGCGCCGCTTCTCGCTCACCACTCGCATCCTGGCGGTCAACCTGCTCATTGTCGGGCTGGTGCTGGGCGGGCTGTTCGTGCTCGACACCAATCGCAAGCAGCTGGTGGCCGAACGCTCGCGCCTCGCCCGATCCGAGGTCGAGATCATCGCCAACGCGCTGGCCGAAGCGCCCGCCAGCGAGCATGCCGCCCTGCTCGCCCGCATCGGCGACCAGCAGCGGTTGCGGCTGCGCACCTTCGATTCGCAAGGCGCGCTGCAGACCGACAGCTTCGTGGTGGGCGAGCCTGCGTTCTCCTTCGCCGATCCCGAACAGCAGGACTGGACCCACGCGCTGGCCCGCACCATGGACCGGATCGTCGATTTCCTCGTCATGGCGCCGCCCGTCCCGCCCTATGACCCCGCAACGGACATCGACCCGACGACCAGGGCGCAATGGCCCGAGGTGTTCGTCGCCGAGCAGGCGCGCGCGGGCACGGTGATGCTGCGC
>JAPYSD010000160.1 GCA_029936705.1 Croceicoccus sp.
GCGGTGGTATGGCCTGGCTTGCCCTTGAGGTCCCAGGTCGGCGGACTGCTCGTGTGCTTGAGAAGGAAATTGGAGATGTCGGCCACGGTCTGGCCAAACCGCCAGCTCTGGCTCAAAGGCAGCGTCTTGGCATCGATCTCGGAAAGGGCATCGATGGAACCGCGAAAGGCGTAGATCGACTGCTTTCTGTCGCCGACGTAGATGCAGGGTTTGTCAGCCTTGCTGACAAGGCTGAGCAGCAGCGGATTGAGGTCCTGGGCCTCGTCGACCATGATGTAGTCGTAGTCGCTCCCGAGCCTGCCATGCATCTGGAGGTTCTTGAGATAGACATCGTGGGTGAAGGGAAGCCCGCTGTCCTCGAAGCGTATGATGCGATCGATGATCGGGGCGATGATCTGCATCGCATGCTGCTGTGCGGGACGCGGCATGTGGTCGAGGCCGCACTGGGACGCGGTGAGTTCTGTCCCTGCAGAGTTGCAAAAGCTTTCGACGCCGCGGGCGACGGCCTTCACCATCTTGTCTTCGGACATTGGCGCGCCATCGAACGAGACCTTGGCGGCAAGCAAATCGTGTTTCCGGATCTTGCCCACCAGGCGAGAGCTGTGACGCCCGACGTTCAGCGCGCGGAATGCATAGCTATGTGCGGTTGTCGCATGAATGTGGCGCGGAAAGCGCGACTTGGCTTCCTTCGCGATCGCGGCGTTATAAGCGATGTAGAGGCCCTTGAGCTTCTTCCACCTGTTGGCGTATTCGACGAGCGCGGACGTCTTGCCTGTGCCAGCCCCGGCCTCGACAATGAGCGGAGCAACCGGCTCGTGAGCGAAAATCGCTTCCATTTCCGGTGTGAAGTTTCGCTTTGGAGCGGCAGGAACTGGATTTGAAAGGTCGACCATCACCGTAATTTTAGGATGGCGATGGCCGGTAAGCCAAATAACTCGTGTCGATTTTCTCCCGGCCCAGATTGCGCTGGAATGTCGAGGCGCGGCGGAGAGACGGGATGGTTAGGCGAAGATCTGGTCTAGCGCTTCCTTGAGTTCAGGCGGATCTCGCATCTCACGGTCGAGGCTCGTGATATTCTCGATCAGCGTTTTCCATTCCTCGCCGATAAGGCGCCAGGCAGGGAAGCGTGCGAGTTCGCCCATACGGTCGGCCCATTCTGGAATGCGGTCGATCAGTAGCGCCACGCGGCGCAGGGATTCATAGCCTTTTGGAGCGTGGGCTGGCTCCTCTCCCAGTGTCATGTAATCGACGATAGCACGCGATGCGAGACCTACGTCGCCGTTATTGATCCAGTCGGCGATGCGCTGATCGAGGGTGACGCCGCGGCGCATGGCGCGGTCCTCGGTAAGGCCCAGGTTCATGCCCATTTCGATGCGTTGGCTGTCACACAGCGGACAGTGTCCATTGAGCAGCTTCACGAGCGCGTCATTGGCCGGGATTGGCTCTGCAAAATGCAATTTGAAGGGTTGGTCGCAGTCAAGGCAGCGGCAGGGGAGTGATTTCAACATGATCTCGTTACAAGTTATGCGATGAAGCCGTGGGTTTGTAGATGGCCGAGGCCTTCTTCGACGGTTCTGAAGACCTCGTAGGGCACGTCCTGTTCGGCGCACCATTGGCGAAAGTCTTTCTGTCCAGGATGGAGCTGCCCTGTCTTCGATTTCGCTTCGAGGGCGAGCGCGCCGTTGGGGCCTAGGAACACATAATCGGAGGCGCCCACTATCATGCCCATCGATTTGGCGCAGGCGTAGATCAGCTGGGCGATGCGGCTGTTGCTCCAGCCGATCTCATTGGGAACGTGGGTCCAGACGCCCCTGAGGCGCCCATCGAGCGTCAGGCCGCGGATCTCATTCGCGAAATCGCGGCACAAGGCTTCCTCTGGCTTTGCCTTCTTGGTTTTGAAGGCAGGCCAGCTCATGAGGCGGACGATACTGATAGTCGGATTTGGCACTGAGATTATCTGTCAGGAGAAAAATGTCAGCGGCTTATGCCGTTATCGACTTGCGGCGGGCTCTGCCGCTGCGCGCCAGTTTGAACCGCGGTCGTCTTCTGGATGAAATCGGCGAACCTTTTCGGGGCATTGGCCATGGCATGGGCCATGTTCGCACCCTTAAGGCTGCCGACATTCGCAGCGTGCTGCTGCATTCCGTGCTTGGCGGCCGCCTGTGCGGCAGGCTCGTTCTTGGCTTCGAAGTCGGGACTGACGGCTCTCAACCTTGCGTTCTTGACCATCTTGTCCTGCTCATCGCGCAGGACCTCCCTGATCTCTGCTTCGCACATTTTGGCCTTTTTCTTGTCGTTGCGCACTGCCCTGAAGTCGGCTGCGACCTTGCCGCCCCGGTAGAACGACTTGATGACTGTCAGGCCGTCGATGTTGTTGTCGGTCTCGCCCAAAGTGCGGTTCATGCGATGCTTGTTCTCGAGCGCGCGCTGTTTCATGTCGCCGAGATTGGCTTGGAGGCGCGCAAGGTTCTGCTGCCGCATGCGATCGGCGTTGTTCTTGCGGACCTCGTCAACCGAGGTCTGGATCATTTCCTGCTGCGAGCTGAGCTTCTCGACGACCTGTTTCTTGTCTCTTTCGACGACAAAATTCTTCGCGCGGGCGACGAGGCCATTGTCAGCGGGCTTGCCGGTGAATGTCTGCCATTTGGAACGAGCGTTGTCGGGATCGTCCGCATAGAGAACGGCGAAGATGGACTCGGCCATGGCTTCCGACCGGAGCGCGAGATCGCGCTCGACCGGGTCGGAGATGTTCTTGTAGCCCCACTGGCCATGCAGGGCCTGCTTCTGAAGAAGGTTCTCGAGCGCGGTCCGGTTTTCCGGATTGAGCTCGTGATCGTTTGACGTACTGGCGCTGGCGTCGGTCATGGCATACTCCTTCTTCCATCTATTTTAGGATGGAAGGGGAGTATGCCGCAAGGGAAAGTATGCTCTATCCTACGTTCAAGGCCACGCCGAGGGTCCTGTAGAGCATTGCTCGCTCTGCCCGAAACAGTTCCAACAGGCTGTCGATGCCCTTTGGAGGCTCGATGCCGTCAGCAGCCTGGTCGAGCGGGCTGACATCGTAGGAGCTCGCGGCGAGCATCGAGCGGCGCTCCTTCATCTCGTCCATCTGTTCGAACAGGAGCTGGGCTGCCTCGTTCGGATTGATCTTGAGCATCTTGGAAGCGTGCAGGTACCAGACGAAGGCTGGTTCGGTCATGCCCCCTTCCACGAGAAGATACGCAGAGCGCCGCAGGACTTCGTGAGTGAGGGTGACCTTCTTCCAGGCTCTGGGCTGATGGGCCCGGTTGTGCCGCCTGATCGTGGCAAACGGGGTCGTGCCAATCCGCGTGAACTGACGGCCCAGCACGACGATGTCCGCCTCGTTCATGACATGCTCGAGGACTACCTGCGAGATCATGGCCTTGCGCACCTCGATCTCATAGGATTCGAACCAGTCTTCGCGGGCTTCCGCGAGCTCCTTCAGAGCCGGCCCGGCGATCCAGTAGACGAGATTTATCGCGTCCACGCCCTGGGCGAGTTCGCGCTTCTGGGGGCGATTGAAGGCAACGTCGGTGCTGTAGGACATCGTATATCCTATCGCGAGACCGATGGCGGCTCCGAGGATGGGGTAGTCAAACGCATATCCGAGCGCTGCGCCGATTGCTGCGCCGAGCAGGGCAGCCAAAAGCCTGATCATTTACTTTCTCCGGCGCGCGAGCGCCTTTTTCCAATTACCAGTGTAGTCACTGGTGCATGGTCCCTAACCCATATTCCTTTCGGTCAGGTAAGCCGTAAGCGCGTCGATATCTGGTCCGCAACCCTTTCTATTATCTCCAAGAAGTCTTCCGTAATTTCGGCTTACAGTGCAGGCATAATTGGCCCCGCGCCAGTTAGTGCGCGAATGATAGGCCGAGACCGCCCTTCCCCAGCTTCCTGTCTCTCGCCTCAATTCCAGGAGGTAGAAAGCCGCGTAATCTGCATTGACCTCAGGGTCGATGAGTGAACGCCAGTCGTCAAAGCGCCGTGCGTGCCAGCGCAGGTTGACCTGCGCGCACCCGATATCGATGGATGAGCCGGGTCCGTAGTGGTTGACGATCGCCTCGACCTCGTCCGGGCCCGCAGCGAAATGCGATTTGCCCATGATGTTCATGGCCCAGGGACTGGGTTTATGATTGCGTCCGCTCTCGGTGATCGAGATCGCGCGCAGGATAAATGGCGGGAGTCCGTACTTTTTCTCGGCCGCCGCGATCGCCTTTTCACATCGCTCCGCTCCAGCCTCGGTCTTTGGGGTCGGCGCCGCGACTGGCGGTGCTGATGGCGCTGATGGCGCTGGCGAATGGGCCGGGTCTTCAGGTAAATGCGGCAGAAATGGCGATTGATAGCCTCGGACCGCCGTTTTGCTGCGGACCGGCTGAGGCTGCGCTGCATGAGCCATCTGGACAGGTTCGAAACCGTCGCCGGGATCTGCAAACACAGCTCCTGCGGCGGTCGTCAATGCGAAGGCGCCGACGCCCGTAGCCATAGCAGCGGTCATGCGCATGGCAGATCGCCCCGGTGATCGTCGATCGCTGTGATAGCTGGTTCCATAGGTCCTTTTTAGGATTTCGGCCGCGTTTCCGCAAAGCTGGGCATCCATCCTATAACCTTTCGAAGTCTCATCTTACGAGGAGGTCATAAAATGTCGGAAGAGAATGAAGCGGCCGTGGCGGACGAGGCGGCGATCGCCTCGCGCGGCCGGACGCCCGAGCAGTCGGAGCGGATTCCCGGAGGAACGTACAAATACAATCGCCGGGACATGTCTTATGAGGAGATGTTCGACTGGCCGCGGATGGCCGGCGATCTGTTCGCGGTCTACCGCGCCCAGAACGGGGCCGTTCGCGTTCAATACGCCACGATGTCGGATTATGGGCACGTCGCCGTCGAAACGCTCAAGAGAGTGAAGCGGCCGGGCGGCACGGAATTCAAAGCGCATGACGTGATGTTTCTGGTCGGCGGGACGTTGCTGACGCGGCTTCACGACTATGTCGCAGAGGATTTCATCATCCTGCTGGACGCGAACCTGAAGCAGGTCTTCGATATGTGCCAGTTCTCCGACTGGTTTCAGCTCAACAGCGCCCTGTTTGAATCTCCCGCCGAAGCCGCGGTCGAGAACGATGCAGAGGACGTCGAAGGGCTGACCAATCAGTATCTGGAAAACATCAAGGAAGGCGAGGACGAAGCCGAAACGTCCGACGCGGCGCCGGCTAACGCATGATCCGCGCCCTTCCGCTCATCGTCCTTGGCCTGGTGTTTGCCTGGCTGGCGATCAACGTCTCGACGCTCGTTCTCTGGCTGATCGCCGGCGCATGCGTCCTCGCGCTGATTTCTCTCATCATGTTTATGTACTGGCGAGACAGCTTCGTCGGCCCGCGGACGCTGGTCGACGATGCAAAGCGTTTGTCAAAGCGGATGGGCAGAAGTGACGATGAGGAAGCGCCGGCCTTCGAACGGGTAGATCTCGAAACTGCGCTCGACCAGGCATTCGAAGCAGATGGCAGGAAATCGCCTCGGCAAAAGTCTGCTGCCGATATCAATTACGGAGACGATCGATGACCTTCGTATCGATTGGCCGCATGCTCAGCCGGACGATCATGGTATTTGTTGCTCTGGCGAGCGTTCTGGCAGGTGCGACCAGCGCCTCAGCCCAGTCTACAGGCCCCGCGCCGCCGCCGCCAGCAGAGAGCGAAGAGGTGACGAGGAGCTGGTTCGAGTCCTTCATGTATGGCGAGGACGAGACCGACTTTGCGGAAAGGAAACGGGCGAACAGGGAGTGGCTAAACTTTATTCCTTGTCCGACATGTTCGATCTTTGCAAAGTTCTCACAGACGATTTTTGAAGCAGCGTGGCGGGTCGACGGTTCTGGTGCTGGTCTTCGGGCGGTGCTCACCGGCTTCGCAGCGCTTTTTGCGCTGTATTATCTCGGCAGCGGCTTTGTGTCGGGTGATGCGAGCGACCTGTTGGGGCGCTGGCAAACCTTCTGGCGTCTCTGCCTGGCTGTGTGCGCCGGCTCGATTTTCCTGGGCGCGCCGCTCAAATATTCCTGGGATTATATCTTCGGCCCGCTTTTCTCGATCGGCGAGGGTCTAGTGAACCTCGTAGGCGGTGGCGCCACGGATTGCACTGCCGTTTTTGGTGGGGAGATAAAAATCGACATCCAGCCTGCGGGCGCTGCTCAAGCGGTGGGCAGCATGTCGAGAACGGTGTGCGGCGCCTATGGAATGACCCTCGACGGCATTGCGAGCGGGTTTGCTCTCATTCAGCAATCGGGGTCGATCATGGAAGGCATCGTTTTCACGATCGCTGGGCTCATGATCGTGGTGCTTTACGGGTTTCTCGCGATCACCTTCCCGCTTCGCTTCATCGACGTGGTTCTCAAGCTGGGCATCATCGGGTTCATGACGCCTATCCTTGGCGTTTGCGCGGTGTTCAAGCCTACGCGGGGCTATGTGGGTATCGCAATCTCGAATGTTTTGAACGCCACCATGCAGTTCGCCGTTTTGTCGATCATATTCCGGATCGGAGATACGGTAATGGAGGGTGTCGCCGACAGTCTGCAGGTCGGCGGCGGCGATCATTTCATCGTTTCGATCATGAACGCGTTCATCATGTTCGGAACGGCGTATGTGTTCATCAGTCTCGTCAATTCGGTTCCGTCGATCGCTGGCGAACTCGCTCGCTATTCGGGTGGCGGTGGCTCCGAGGGCGGCAAGGCTGCGACTGGCATGGCAGGTAAGCCAATGGCTATCGCGGCGGCCGCGGCGGGCGGCGGCGGCAAGCTTGCCGTCGGCGCGGCGGTGAACAAAAAAGTCCTGACCAAGGCGATGGGCGGCCTTGGAAAGGGGGTTGGTCCCTGAGCCACGCGGCATAGACGAGAAAGGGCCGTCACACGTGGTGTGGCGGCCTTTTTTTATGGCTGAGAGCTTTGGATATGATCAACGCGACATTTCAAGGTAGAGGGTGAGCCCCCCCCCCGCAAAATCTAATTTATTGGAGCAGATACATAATAATATCGCGTCGCGTAAGGCTTGCCGGCATCCAACATGTAAGTGCTATCTTTGTGATACCTCATGAATGCGATGCAGTAATCCGGATGAGCTCCGTGGTGCTCTACGTCCGAATGCCACACACGAACAACCTTGCAAGTGGCCGGGGTTCCGTTCGAGTTCAGGGTTATTCGAAGTTCGGCCTTAGTGACAGGTGATCTTGGAAATTTGCTGCTTTCGGGGACGACCTTTACCTGTTCGTCGGTCTGTGACTCGATAGGTGGGGTAGCAGACAATATGAGGAGAGATATGAGGAACATGCGCATCCAGCAAAGACACACTAGTGTATTGGAACAGCCGTACTATAAAATGCGGTCGCGTATGACTTTCCGTCATTCAATTCGTAAGTTACGTCCTTATGATATTTCATAAAGGACATGCAGTAATCCGGGTGTTCGCCGTGATACTCTTTTCCCGTATGCCAAACGCGAATAACTTTGCAGGTAG
>JAPYSD010000704.1 GCA_029936705.1 Croceicoccus sp.
GTGCTGATGAAGCTGGCGACGCCGCAGTAACGGCAGAGGCCGCGAAGCCCATTCGCTTCGCGGCCGCGCGGCGTCATTCCATTTCGTCGGCGCGCTCGTTCAGCGCGTCGGCGCGGTCGTCGCCGATGTCGTCGATGCGTTCGGCGCGGGCGTTGAGCGCGTCCTCGCGCGCATCGGTCGCGGCCTCGTCGGCCCGTTCCTCAAGCGCGGCGGCCTGGTCGTCACCGTAATCCTCGACCGCGTCGGCGCGTTCTTCCAGCGCGTCGCCGCGTTCCTCGACAGCGGAATCTGGGCCGCAAGCGGCAACGGCCAGGACGGTCGGCGCAGCGGCGAGCATGATAAGCTTTTTCATGGCAGGGTTCCTTTTGTTTCGCGTCCCGCGGGCGCATCGGCGCAGCGCGGACGTCTTGCGTTTCCGGAACCCTTGCAACGGGTGAACGGCGCCTTGTTTCCGAGATTGCGGAAAGGCCGCCGCCATCCCGCCGGAACACGGCGGGATGGCGGCGGAAACTGCAGACGGGGTTCGCAGGCGCCCTAGCGCAGCGAGATCACGTTATCCGAAACGCGTGGATCGGCGCGGTCGCCGCGGTACAGGCTGCTCATCGGTTCGTCCGACACGGTTTCCACCGGGCCGTCGCCGAAACCGTTGAACGCGGTGCGCATGGCCGCGCCATAGGCGCCCAGCATCCCGACCTCGATATAGTCGCCGGCGCGCATGTCGGCGGGCAGCGGGAACGGGCCTTCCATGTAGTCCGCATCGTCGCAGGTCGGGCCATAGAACGCGAAATCCGCCATCTCGGCGTCATTCTCGGGCCCGGCGACGCGGCGCACGGGAAAGCGCCAGCCGATATGGGCGGCATCGAACAGCGCGCCATAGGCACCGTCGTTGATGAACAGCTCGTTCTCGCGCCGCTTTTCGACGCGCACGATCATCGAATTGTATTCCGCGCACAATGCCCGGCCCGGCTCGCACCACAGCTCGGCGTTGTAGGCGATGGGCAGTTCGTAGAAATGCCGGTGGATGACCGCGAAATAGTCTTCCAGCGGCGGAGGCTCCATCCCCGGGTAGACCGAGGGGAAGCCGCCGCCGACGTCGATCATGTCGATCACGACGCTGGCTTCGGCGATCGCGGCGCGCACGCGCTCCAGCCCCTGCACATAGGCGAAGGGGGTCATCGCCTGCGACCCGACGTGGAAGCACACGCCCAGCCAGTCGGCCTTTTGCCGGACGGCCTGCAGCAGGCCCGGCGCGTCGATCAGGTCGACGCCGAACTTGGCGGCCAGCGACAGCTCCGAATATTCGGATGACACGCGCAGGCGCACGCACAGGCGCAGGTCCTTTGCCTCCACCCCGTCGCGAGTGGTGGCGCGCACGATCTTGTCCAGCTCGTCATGGCTGTCGAGGCTGAAGGTCTTGCAGCCGTGGTCGAAATAGGCCTCGGCAATGGCGCGCTCGGTCTTGACCGGGTGCATGAAGCAC
>JAPYSD010000705.1 GCA_029936705.1 Croceicoccus sp.
GGATCGACCGGGTTGACGGCGCGCGTGTGGACGGCGCGGCGCGCTGGCTGGCCCCGGCGGACGCGGACGACTGGGACCTGGCGCGCATTGCCGATCATCGCGGCGGCGCGGGGCTGGCGATGCAGGACATGGCGGGCGGTGCCCAGCCCGAGTCGGTGGATGCCGGACCCGTTCAGCCCCGGACGGCCGAATCCATCATTTCCGACGCGCCGGTCGTCTATGCCGCGGGCGAAGTGCCGCCCGACTGGGCCACCCATGTCCCGCGCGAATATGCGACGCATTCGACCTTCGGATCGCAGGTCGGCGCGATCAAGACCGAAGCGCTGCTGATGTTCGGCTATTTCACCATCCGCGCCGGGTCCAAGCTGTTCGGCGAGACCGACCACTTCAAGTTCAAGGACGAGGGCTGGTTCGGCAAGGACACAGAATATGTCGGCGTCGACAAGTTCGCGCACGCGTGGAACACCTATCTCGCCGCCGAGATCCTGCACAACCGCCTGCACCACAACGCCAATGCATCGCAGGGCGACGCGCTGACGGCCGCCACGCTGGCCTTCGGCTTCGTCGCCTATAACGAGCTGTCGGACGCGATCGAACCGGACAGCGGCTGGTCGATGAACGACATCATCATGAACGGGCTGGGCGCGGGCTTTTCGGTGCTGCGCAACACGGTGCCGGGGGTGAAGGAAAAGGTCGCCTTCAAGATCGAGATCGTGCCGAACCAGGACTTCTGGACCTACAGCGGCGCCCGCCGGTTCGAGCAGCAGCGTTTCATGTTCTCGCTTAAAGGCGCGGGGTTCAAGGAACTGCGCGATACGCCGCTGCGCTTCCTCGACCTGCAGCTGGGCTATGGCGCCGAGGATTTCGAGCCCGAGGACCGGATGGCGGGGATCGAGCCCAAGCGCCACGTGTTCGTGGGCGTCGGCCTCAATGTCGGGGAACTGCTGTTCGGCGGATCGAAATCGAAATTCGCCAAGGCGGGCTGGTCCGCGCTCGACTATTTCCAGGTGCCCTATACCTCGGTGCGGCTGGACCAGGGCGGCGACCTGTATTTCTGATCGCGGTCCTGCCGGTCCGGCCAACGATCAGAACGGTTTCGTCCGCGTGTTGAGGTCGATGCGGATGCGCACCCATTCGCCCACCAGGTACTTGCCGCCCAATCGCGGCGGGCGCACCTGGAACTGCCAGGCGGCGGCCAGCAG
Source organism: Croceicoccus sp. (assembly GCA_029936705.1). Classification (GTDB taxonomy): domain Bacteria; phylum Pseudomonadota; class Alphaproteobacteria; order Sphingomonadales; family Sphingomonadaceae; genus Croceicoccus. The sequence goes on from JAPYSD010000705.1 coordinate 1,203, forward strand.
CGCGCGATTGATGTTCGATCCGCGCGGCCATTCCTCCAGCGCGATGCAATCCTCGACGCGGTAGTCGGGCGCGGTCTTGCACGCGATCATGCCCCATCCCGGCCCGTCGGCGGTCGACAGATAGCCGTCCAGCTCGCCGTCGCGCGGGCGGCGATACCATTCCGCGCCATAGAGCGGCTGGCCGTTGGGCGCGGTGCCCACGCGCGGGCTGTCGGGAATGGGCGAACGCTTGGGCGGCGCAACCGGGCCATAGACCTGGTCCGATGGCGCAGGCGGGG
>JAPYSD010000706.1 GCA_029936705.1 Croceicoccus sp.
GCTCATCAGCGCGGGCAGTTCGGCGGCGTTGTTCACGACCTTCATGCCGCGCCCGCCGCCGCCGCTGGCCGCCTTGACCAGCACCGGATAGCCGACTTCCTCGGCCAGCTTCAGCGCTTCCTCGGCATTCTCGACCGCGCCGTCGGATCCCGGAACCAGCGGCAGGCCGAGCGCACCCGCGGTGCGCTTGGCCTCGACCTTGTCGCCCATCGTGCGGATATGCTCGGGCTTGGGCCCGATCCACGCGATGTCATGCGCCTCGACGATCTCGGCAAAGCGGGCGTTTTCGGACAGGAAGCCATAGCCGGGATGGATCGCGTCCGCGCCCGAAATCTCCGCCGCCGAGATGATCGCGGCGATGTTGAGATAGCTTTCGCTGGCAGGCGCGGGGCCGATGCAGACCGAGTGGTCGGCAAGGCGCACGTGCATCGCATCGGCATCCGCGGTGGAATGCACCGCCACGGTCTCGATGCCCATTTCGCGCGCGGCACGGTGAACGCGCAGCGCGATTTCGCCCCGGTTGGCGATCAGGATACGCTTGATGGCCATGGTCAGCGGCTCGCCGTCACTCGATCACGACAAGCGGCTGGTCGAATTCGACCGGGTCCGCATTGCCGACAAGGATGGCCGAGACCGTGCCCGAACGCGGGGCGGGGATGGCGTTCATCACCTTCATCGCCTCGACGATCAGCAGCGTGTCGCCCGCATTGACCTGCTGGCCGACCTTGATGAAATCGGACGCGCCGGGTTCGGGCGCCATGTAGACGGTGCCGACCATCGGGCTTTTCACCGCGTCGCCATTGGCCGCGGACGGAGCGGAAGCGCCGGCATCCGCGGGGGCGGGGGCCGCATGCTGCGCGGGCGCGGCAGGGGCGGGCATCGCCGGGGCAGGCGCGGCGAACGAGGCCACGCCGCCCGCGCGCGACACGCGGATCTTGCGGTCGCCGTCCTCGACTTCGATCTCGGTCAGTCCGGTTTCGCCGAGCAGCTCGGCCAGTTCGCGCACCAGCGCACTATCGACATTCATTCCCGCAGTCTTACGGCCGGGAGCGGATTTTTCGTCGCTCATCCATACCCTCGCTTGAGGTTGCACAATGGGAGCGGCCTATGCGCTTGTGCTTGGCAGAGGGCAAGGGGGGCAGGGCCCTTTATGCCGAATGCGGGGCGTTTATGGGCAAACAAGGCCGCGCGCCCGGCCCGTACCCCGTCGCGGGGCGGCAGGCCGGGCACGGGCGCGGGCGGCTAGCGGTCGGTGCCCTTGACCTTCCCCCACTGGCGCGCGGCGGTATAGCCGAGATAGCCGGTGCCGAAGAGCGCGTAGAGCGGTTCGGGCAGCGCAGCGAGATAGCCGGTCATCCCGCGCCCGATGGCATCGGCCGCCTCGGGCCGGAAGGCGGCGACCAGCCCCATCGGGATGGCGAACAGGATCAGCGCGTACATGACGTAGAGAAAGCCGGGCCGCGCCCTGCTGGTCCACGG
>JAPYSD010000161.1 GCA_029936705.1 Croceicoccus sp.
GGTAGAGGAGCCGCCTCTCCCCTTTGAAGGACCCAGAGTCATGCCTGCCTATCGTTCCCGCACCACCACCCATGGCCGCAACATGGCGGGCGCGCGTGGCCTTTGGCGCGCGACCGGGATGAAGGACGAGGATTTCGGCAAGCCGATCATCGCGATCAGCAACAGCTTTACCCAGTTCGTGCCCGGCCACGTTCACCTGAAGGACCTGGGCCAGCTGGTCGCGCGCGAGATCGAGGCCGCGGGCGGCGTCGCCAAGGAATTCAACACCATCGCGGTCGATGACGGCATCGCGATGGGCCACGACGGCATGCTCTATTCGCTGCCCAGCCGCGACATCATCGCCGACAGCGTCGAATACATGGTCAATGCGCATTGCGCCGACGCCATCGTGTGCATCTCGAACTGCGACAAGATCACGCCCGGCATGCTGATGGCCGCGCTGCGCCTGAACGTGCCGGTCGTCTTCGTGTCGGGCGGCCCGATGGAGGCTGGCAAGGTCGTGCTGAAGGGCAAGGAGCACGCGCTGGACCTGGTCGACGCGATGGTCGCCGCCGCGGACGAGAACTATACCGACGAGGAAGTGACCGCGATCGAGCGCAGCGCCTGTCCGACCTGCGGGTCGTGCAGCGGCATGTTCACCGCCAATTCGATGAACTGCCTGACCGAGGCGCTGGGCCTCTCGCTGCCCGGCAACGGGTCGATGCTGGCCACCCACGCCGACCGCGAGGCGCTGTTCCGCGAGGCGGGGCGCCTGATCGTCGACCTTTGCAAGCGCTACTACGAACAGGACGACGAGAGCGCATTGCCGCGCAATATCGCGACTCACGCCGCGTTCGAGAACGCGATGAGCCTGGACATCGCGATGGGCGGATCGACCAACACGGTGCTGCACCTGCTGGCCGCCGCGCACGAGGCGAAGGTCGATTTCACCATGGAGGACATCGACCGCCTGTCGCGCCACGTGCCCTGCCTGTCCAAGGTCGCCCCCGCCAAGAGCGACGTGCACATGGAAGACGTCCACCGCGCGGGCGGCATCATGGCGATCCTGGGCGAGCTTGACCGTGCGGGGCTGATCAAGGGCGATTGCCCCACCGTGCACAGCCGTTCGATGAGCGAGGCGATCGCACGCTGGGACATCACCCGCACCAATTCGGACAGCGTGCGCAATTTCTATGCCGCCGCGCCGGGCGGCGTGCCGACGCAGACCGCGTTCAGCCAGAACCGCCGCTGGGAAGCGCTCGACACCGACCGCGAGGGCGGCGTGATCCGCAATGCCGAGAACGCCTTTTCGCAGGACGGCGGGCTTGCGGTGCTGTTCGGCAATATCGCGCGCGACGGCTGCATCGTGAAGACCGCGGGCGTGGACGAGAAGATCCTGAAGTTCACCGGCCCCGCGCGCGTCTACGAAAGCCAGGAAGCCGCCGTCGTCGGCATCCTGGGTGATGAGGTAAAGGCGGGCGAGGTCGTCGTGATCCGCTATGAAGGACCGCGCGGCGGGCCAGGCATGCAGGAAATGCTCTACCCGACCAGCTATCTGAAGTCGAAGGGACTGGGCGCGGCCTGCGCGCTTGTCACCGACGGGCGCTTTTCGGGCGGCACCAGCGGGCTGTCGATCGGCCACGCCTCGCCCGAGGCGGCGGAGGGCGGCGCGATCGGGCTGGTCGAGACGGGCGACACCATCGCCATCGACATCCCGGGGCGCAGCATCGACCTGCTGATCAGCGACGCCGAGATGGCGCGCCGCCGCGCCGACATGGAGGCCAAGGGCGACGACGCGTGGATGCCCGTCCACCCGCGCCCGCGCAAGGTGTCCGAGGCTTTGCGCGCCTATGCCGCGATGACGACCAGCGCCTCGCGCGGGGCGGTGCGCGACGTCGACCAGCTCTATCGCCGCTGACGGGATCCACGCCATGCACCACCAGCCGCACCCGATCGCACCCGATCAGGTGCTGACCGCCGCGCAGATGCAGGGGGCGGAACAGCGGCTGATGGATGCGGGCGCCGATGTCCACGTGCTGATGCAGCGCGCCGGGCGCGGGGCGGCGGAATGGGTCTGGCGCATTGCCAGCGGCGCGCCGGTCACCGTGCTGTGCGGACCCGGCAACAATGGCGGCGACGGCTATGTCATCGCCGAGGCGCTGCGCGGACGCGGCTTTCCCGTCCAGTTGGTGGCCGCGCTGCCGCCCGGCACCGACGCGGCGAAACGCGCGGCCTCGCTCTATCGCGGGTCGGTGGTGGATGCTGCCGAGGCGCGGGGAAGCGTGCTGGTCGATTGCCTGTTCGGCAGCGGGCTGAACCGCGACGTGACCGGTATGCTGCGCGACATGCTGCACGATCTGGCCGCGCGCCATGCCCGCCTGATCGCCGTCGACCTGCCCAGCGGTGTCGCCACCGACAGCGGCGCGCTGATGATCGACGATCTGCCGGATTACGACCTGTGCATCGCGCTGGGCGCGTGGAAGCCCGCGCATTTCCTGATGCCCGCGATGGCGCATTGGCGCGAGGCCCGGCTGGTCGACATCGGCTGTGATACCGAGCCGGGCGGCGCGCGGCTGATCGGCAAGCCCATTGTCAAGCCGCCCGCGGCGGACGCGCACAAGTACCGGCGCGGGCTGGTCGCGATGGTCGCCGGCCCGATGGCGGGCGCGGCGCTGCTGGCATCGCGTTCGGCGGCGCTGGGCGGGGCCGGTTACGTCAAGCTGCTGGCGCAGGAGCCCCTGTCGGGCGCGCCTGCCGACCTTGTCGTGCTGCGTTCCCCCGGCGCGATGCCGCTGCCAGAGGCCTTGTCTGACGACCGCATCGCCGCGGTGCTGTGCGGCCCCGGGCTTGGCCGCGATCACCAGGCGCGCGAACGGATGGAGGTGGCGCTGGGCTGCGGGCATCCGCTGGTGCTCGATGCCGATGCGCTGGTGCTGCTGGAGATGGCCGACCGCGCGGATCGCACTGCGCCGCTGGTGCTTACCCCACATGAAGGGGAACTGGCCGCGCTGGAGAAATCGTTCGGCCTGCCGGGCAAGGGCAGCAAGTGCAGCCGCGCGCTGTCCTTGGCGCAGGCGGCAGGCGCGGTGGTGATCGCCAAGGGCGCCGATACGCTGGTCGCCGCGCCCGATGGCCGGATCGCCTATGCGCCGCCATCGACCAGCTGGCTTTCGGTCGCGGGAACGGGCGACGTGCTGGCAGGGCTGGTCGCCTCGCGCCTGGCGGTGACGGGCGATGCATTCCGCGCCGCGGCCGAGGGCGTGTGGCTGCATTCCGATGCCGCGCGCCGCACGGGCGCCGATTTCACTGCCGCGATGCTGGCGGAATCGGTGCGCGATGCTATGTGCGCCGCCCTATGAGTTCAGATTCCACGAGCACCGTCATCCGCATCGCCGCCAAGGGCGATGGCCAGACGCAGGACGGGCGCTTCGTCGCGCTCACCGCCCCCGGCGACCAGGTTGCGCCCGACGGCACCATCACGCCCGGCCCGCATCACGCGGCGGCGCCCTGCCGCCATTTCCCGCAATGCGGCGGCTGCCAGCTGCAGCAGCTGGACGAGGAAAGCTGGCAGGATTTCGTCACGGGCCGCGTCGCCAATGCCGCCGAGGGGCAGGGCCTGACGCCGGAGGTGCTGGAACCCGCCGAACTGTCCCCGCCGCACAGCCGCCGCCGCGCCACATTGCATGCCGAGGCACGCGGCAAGTCCGTCCGCATCGGTTTCCGCGAGGAACGCTCGCACAATATCGTCGACATGCAGCAATGCGCGGTGCTGGTGCCCGAACTCTTCGCGCTGGTCGCGCCGCTGCGCCGCCTGATCGCGGGCTTCGGGCGCAAGCGGCTGGCCGCCGACATCCAGCTGACGCTCTGCGACCAAGGGGCGGATTGCAACATCAGCGGCTATACGCCCGAGGGGCTGGCCGAGACCGAGGCGCTGATCGACTTCGCGCAGCAGAACGGCCTGGCGCGGCTGACGCTGAACGACGGTTACGGCCCCGAAACGCATTGGGAGCCGGAGCCCGCGACCGTTACCCTGTCGGGCGTGCCGGTCGCGCTGCCGCCCGGCAGCTTCCTGCAACCCACGCGCGAGGGCGAGGCCGCGCTGGTCGCTGCCGCGACCGAGTGGCTGGCGGGCGCGAAGCATGCCGCCGACCTGTTCTCGGGCCTCGGCACCTTCGCCTTCGCCTTGTCAGCAGGCGGTGCCAAGGTCCTGACCGCAGAGGCCGCGCGTGACGCGTTCCTGTCGTGCAAGGCGGCGGCGGGCATCTCGCAGCGGCAGGTATTCGCGATGCACCGCGACCTGTTCCGCAACCCGCTGCAGACGGACGAACTTGCCCGCTTCGACGCGGTGCTGCTCGACCCGCCGCGTGCCGGGGCGAGGGAGCAGGTCGCGCGGCTGGCCGAAAGCGCGGTGCCGCGCGTCTGCTATGTCAGCTGCAATCCATCGAGCTGGGCCAAGGATGCCGCCGTGCTGGTGGCGGGCGGCTACCGGCTGGCGAAACTGCGCCCCGTCGGCCAGTTCCGGTGGTCGACGCATGTGGAGCTCGCCAGCCTGTTCGTCAGGAACTAGCCCAGCACCGACAGCAGGGCCCGCACGGACAGCAGCGCCAGCGCCAGGCCCGACACCACGAACAGCGCGGCGCGTACCGACACCACGTTGAACTTCGCCTGCCAGATCGAATGGGCGACGCGGATCACGACATAGAACCACGCCAGCCCGGCATCGTACCCCGTCGCCCCGCCCAGCGAGAGGATGACGCAGGCGGCATAGAACACCGTCGGCTGTTCCATCAGGTGGTTGTAGTTCTGCGCCACCCAGTCCTTCGCCTCGGGCGCGACGCGGGCGATGTCGCCGCCGATGGCGCCCGGCGGCATCTTGGCGATGTCGATCCCGTGGCGGCGGAACAGTCCCATGCGGTGGACCAGCATCCAGAAGAACATCACCATCGTCCACACCACCAGCGCGGCGGCGGGTATCAGCACGGATTTGTCAGCCATCGGATCCCCCTGTTTTCCCCGTTGCCGGGACAGTGCCGCCGTGTGCCTGCCCTGTCAAAAGCTTTGATTTCGCCCCCTTCGCCGCGCTGCTGTCGCTTGCGTGTCACCGATGCGGGTCTATATCGGCGCCTTCATGGATTGATGGCCCCGCCGCGATGCGGGGCGCGTTTTAAGGAGATGCGTTGTGGGCAAGGTTCTGGTGATCGGCGCGGGCGGGGTCGGCTCGGTCGCGGTGCACAAGATGGCCATGAACAGTGGCATCTTCTCCGAAATCGTGCTGGCCAGCCGCACCGTTTCCAAGTGCGACGCCATCGCCGCCAGCGTGAAGCAGCGCACCGGCGTCACCGTGCCGACGCACACCATCGACGCCGACGATGTCGCCGCGACGACGGCGCTGATCGAACAGGTGGGACCCGACCTCGTCGTCAACCTGGCGCTGCCCTACCAGGACCTGTCGATCATGGACGCGTGCCTCAATGCGGGCGTGCATTACATGGACACCGCGAATTACGAGCCCAAGGACGTCGCGAAGTTCGAATACAAGTGGCAGTGGGCCTATCAGGACAGGTTCAAGGACGCGGGGCTGATGGCGCTGCTGGGCAGCGGCTTCGACCCCGGCGTGACCAGCGTGTTCGCGATGTGGCTCAAGAAGCACAAATTGAAGACCATCCGCCTGCTCGACATTCTCGACTGCAACGGCGGCGATCACGGGCAGGCCTTCGCCACCAATTTCAATCCCGAGATCAATATCCGCGAAGTCACCGCGCCCGCGCGGCATTGGGAGAACGGCGCGTTTGTCGAGACTCCCGCGATGGGCGTGAAGCAAACCTTCGACTTCGCGGAGGTCGGCGAGAAGACGATGTACATGATGTACCACGAGGAGCTGGAAAGCCTCTCGCGCTTCGTGCCCGAGATGGAGCGGGCGCGCTTCTGGATGACCTTTGGCGAGGAGTACATCAAGCACCTCACCGTGCTGCAGAACGTGGGCATGACCCGCATCGACCCCGTGATGTACGAGGGGCGCGAGATCATTCCGCTGCAGTTCCTGAAAGCCGTACTGCCCGAACCCTCCAGCTTGGGCGAGACGACCAAGGGCAAGACCAATATCGGCGACATCGCCACCGGCGAGGCGCTGGACGGGTCGGGCGAGAAGACGTTCTACATCAAGAACATCTGCGACCATGAAAAGGCGTATGAGGAAACCGGCAACCAGGCCGTGAGCTATACCACCGGCGTTCCGGCGATGATCGGCGCGGCCATGATCCTGACCGGCAAGTGGAACGGCGAGGGCGTGTTCAACATGGAGCAGTTCGATCCCGATCCCTTCATGGACATGCTGAACGAACACGGCCTGCCGTGGAGCGTGGAGGAGCTGGACGGTCCGCTTCCCTTCTGATGGCGGCCTTTTGTTGGGAAATGGCATGATCGAAACGCACCCGGTCCTGTTCGTCCACGGCGCGCTGGGCGATGCGCGGACGTGGGGGCCGGTGCTGGACGCGCTGCCGTGGAACGTGGATGCGCGGGCGATCACGCTTTCCTATTTCGGCACCGCCGCCTGGACCGGCGACGGCAGCGATTTCGGCACGGAGCGTCATGCCGCCGACCTCGAGCAGTTCATCGACGCGACCATGGACGCCCCCGTGGTCGTGGTCGCCTGGTCCTATGGCTGCCATCCTGCTTTGCTGCTGGCGATGCGCCGCCCCGACCTGGTGGCGGCGCTGGTGCTCTACGAACCCTTGCTGTCGTCCTATATCGAGGATGACGCCCTGCGCGGCGAATTCGGCGCCGATGCCGCCGCCTGCTTCGGCCCGGTGGGCGAGGTGCTGGCCGAGGAAGGCGAGGAGGCCGCCGCGCACCGGCTGTTCGACAATGTCGGCCGCCCCGGCTTCATCGCCGACCTGCCGGAAGATCGCCGCCGCATCGCGCTGTCGAACGCGCGCATGATCCCGCTGGTGATGGGCAAGGGCGCCCCGCCGACGAAGATCAGCGCGGACGAGGTGTGCGCGCTAGACCTGCCGGTGATCGCCGCCATGGGGTCCGAAACCCGCCCCGCCTTTGCCATACCCACCCGCGTGCTGGCCGATGTCGCGCGGCACGGACGGCTTGAAGTGGTGCCCGGCGCGGGCCATCTTCTGCCCGAGAGCGATCCGGCGCGTTTTGCCCGGCTGCTTGGCGAATGGCTTGCGCGTCCCGGCAGCGACGCGCGCTGAAACGACAGGAGAGGGCATGAAGGCGATAGGGGCGGCACTGGCGCTGGCAGGCGCACTGGCATTGACCGGATGCTACGCCGATCCGCCAGCGGAGAATGTTTCCGCCAATGCCCCCGCCGGCAACGTCCCCACCGACACGGGCGACCTGCCGCGCGATGTCGCCTCGGTCATGCCCGCCCCCGATGCGCAGGCGTGCGAGGCGCAGGGCGGAACGCTCGACCGGCGGGGCAGGGCGCAGACGCTGATGTGCGTGCATCCCTATCCCGACGCGGGC
>JAPYSD010000707.1 GCA_029936705.1 Croceicoccus sp.
TCAACAGGGTTCCTTGACCAATCAGACCATCGCCATCCAGGAATATGGCCTGTCGGTGGACGGCCCGATCTTCGCATTGCCCGCGGGCGATGTCCGGGTCGCCATGGGCGCGGCCCGGCAAGAGATCAATTTCAAGGATCTCGCCCCGTTCCAGACCGATTTCGACCGCAGCGTCAATTCCGCCTTCGCCGAAGTCTTCCTGCCGATCCTGGGGGGTGACGGGCCGGAACTGAACGTATCGGCGGCAGGTCGTTACGATGACTACAATGACGTCGGCGATACGTTCAATCCGAAGTTCGGCGTCACGTTCCGCCCGGTGGAATCGCTGACGCTGCGCGGCAGCTATGGCACGTCGTTCCGTGCGCCGACGCTGGCCGATACGGGCTTGCCCTTCAACCAGTACCGGCAGTTCATCGATGCCAATGGCGATCAGGCCAATGTCCTGTTCCTGCGCGGCGGCAACCCCGGTCTTCAGCCCGAAGAGGCGACGACCTGGTCGCTGGGTGCAGACTGGAAACCGGACATCCTTCCGGGGCTCAGCCTCTCCGTCACCTACTACAATGTCGACTACACGAACCGTATCGCGACCCCGGGCAACGATCTGCTGGCGCTGCAAAATCCCGACCTGGCCCCGATCGTGACCTATGATCCGTCGCTTGACGTCGTGAACGCGATCATCGCCGGCGGGCTGTTCAGTGCACCCCCCGCTTCGCCAAGCGATGTCGACGCCATCGTCGACGGCCGCAAGGTGAACCTGGGCGCGAACAAGACCGACGGGCTGGAATTCATCGGCAGCTACGAGACCGAGGCAGACTGGGGCGCGTGGCGGGTGGGCTTCAACGCCACCAAGATCCTGTCCTTCGATCGGTCGATCATCTCGGGCACCCCGCTGCAGGACGTGCTGGACACCATCAACAACCCGGCATCGTTCATCGCCCGCGCCTATGCCGGGGCGCAGGTCGGCAATTTCTCGGCCACCGTGTTCGCCAATCATTATGGCAGCTATGACAACAACACCGTTACCCCGGTGCAGGACGTGCCGTCGCAGACGGAATTCGATCTGGCACTGCGGCTGAAGGTGGATGAACCGTCCAGCTTTGCCGACGGCATCACGTTTTCGCTGGATGTGCAGGACATCTTCGACAACGATCCGCCTTACGTGCCCAACGGCAACCTTGCGTTCGATCCGAACGCGCATGACGCGATCGGCCGGACGGTCGCGATCGGCGTCCGCGTCGGATTCTGAACGGGATGGCCGGCAAATTTCCCGTTTGCCGGCCATCGCCATTTTTTGTGGAGAAGAACGTAATGATCGCACCGCTGCGCTATGTTTCGATCGGCCTGGGGGCGGTACTGGCAAGCTGCGCGCCTGCCGATAACGCCGCAATGCACGCCGGATCGCCAGAAGCGCGCGAGGTGTCCGATGCCGCTTTCAACGCGGCGCCCGACATGCCGGGTACCGGCCCCTATCCC
>JAPYSD010000162.1 GCA_029936705.1 Croceicoccus sp.
CCAGGACGAGGCCTTCGTCGAGATGGTGGAGCCAGGGCGGCTTGCTGTGGCTGGTCGATCCCATCGACGGAACGCGCGATTTCCTGCGGGGCCACGCCGGATGGGCGGTATCGGTTGCGCTGGTCAGCAATGGACGGCCATTGATCGCCAGGCTGGCCGCCCCGGCGCGCGGCGAGTTCTGGGCTGCCGAAGCGGGGCGCGGGGCGCGGCGCAACGGCATTGCATTGACGGCCAGCGCGCGCGCGGAATTTTCGGGTTCGCGGATCCCTGCCGATGCAGGGCTGCCGCTGTCGCCGCTCGTCAACGTACCCAAGCCCAATTCGATTGCGCTGCGGATCGCGCTGGTCGCCAGCGGCGAAGCCGATCTCGCGGCCAGTACGCGGCTGGGTTATGAATGGGATATCGGCGCGGCCGCGCTGATCGCCCGCGAAGCGGGAGCGGTGGTCACCGATGCCACCGGCCAGAGGCTGGCGTTCAACAAGATCGATCCGCGCGCCAAGGGCGTCTTGGCGAGTGCGCCCGCGATCCACCGCGAGGCGACGGTCTGGCTACGCGATCGCGATTCCCGGCTGCAGAGCCAGTAGCACGCAACCAAAGAAAGAGGCCCCGGCAGACGATGCTGCCGGGGCCTCCCCTCTCCGAACCGGTCAGTTGCCCTGTGCGGCCTGCACGTCCTGCTGGCTGATGGGCAGAATCTTGATTTCCACGCGGCGGTTCATCGCGCGGCCTTCTTCGGTATCGTTGCTGGCGACGAAATAGTTCGGATCCTCGCCAAAGCCCTTGGTCGCGATGCGCGACTGCGGCACGCCGCGATAGGTCAGGTAATTGGCGACGGCCTGTGCGCGCCGTTCCGACAGCTGCTGGTTATAGGAATCGGAACCGGTGTTGTCGGTGAACCCGTATACGTCGATCAGGCTGTCGGGATACTTGGTCAGCGACTGCGCGATCCCGTCCAGCGTGGTGCGGAAGCTGGGCGAAATGTCCGAGCTGTTGACCGGGAAGGTGACGCCATTGGGCAGGTTGAGGTTGATGTAATCCCCGTCCTGCTCGACCTCGACACCGGTGCCCGCGGTGACTTCCTTCAGCTCCTTGATCTGCTGGTCCATCTTGTAGCCGACGACGCCGCCAGCTGCGCCGCCGATGCCGGCGCCGATGATGCGGGCGGTCTTGCCGCCGATGATGTCGCCCAGCAGATAGCCGAGGCCAGCGCCGCCGGCGGTGCCGATCGCGGTACGCGAAACCTTGCGTTCACCGGTGTTGGGATCGGTCACGCAGGCAGACAGGCTGACCAGCGAGGTGGCTACGAGAGCGGTTGCGATGAAACGGTTCTTCATGGGATTGCGGTCCTCTTCCTAGTGTCCCCGCCAGCTGGCCGAATGTCCCGCACCGGCCCGAAGGCGGATCAGCTAGTCCCAAGAACGCGCCAGCGGGTGGCTGCGTTCCCGGTCGAGCCGACGGGAACGGGCAACGCAATTGCTTGCGGCGGGGACATGATTGCCGCTAATCGCGTCTACACGCAATCTGTCTCAACGACTGCAGAGCACCTAATTGTCCCCTTTTCCCTGGACCGACCTGCTGATCATCGCCGCGTTGATCGTGCTGAACGGCCTTTTCTCGATGTCCGAACTTGCCATCGTGTCCGCGCGCCCGGCGCGCCTGCGCAAGGCGGCGGAGGACGGCAGCAAGGGCGCGCGCATGGCGCTGACGCTCGCGGCCGATTCGGGCAAGTTCCTGTCCACGGTGCAGATCGGCATCACGCTGATCGGCATCGTGGCGGGCGCCTATTCGGGCGCCAGCCTGGGCGAGCCCGTGGGCGAAAGGCTGGCACGGCTCGGCCTCGATCCCAAGATTGCCAACCAGGTCGGCTTCACGCTGGTGATCGTGATCACCACCTATTTCTCGCTGACGGTCGGAGAGCTGGCGCCCAAGCAGATCGCCCTGCGCGGGCGTGAGAGGATCGCCACGCTTGCCGCGCCGCCGATGGCGATACTGGCGCGGGTCGCGGCGCCCATCGTCTGGCTGCTGGACAAGTCCACTGACGGCCTGCTGCGCCTTGTCGGCGTGCGCCAGCAGCGCGATGCGGGCGTGACCGCAGACGAACTTCACCTGATTATCAGCGAAGCGACGCGCTCGGGCGCGATCGAGCAGACCGAGCAATCGATCATGGCCGAAGTCCTGCGCCTGGCCGAGCGTCCGGTGCGCGAACTGATGACCCCGAGGACGGAGATCGACTGGCTGGAGCGGCGCGCCTCGGTCGAGGACATGCGCAAGGTGATCGACAAGTCGCCCCATTCGCTGCTCCCCGTGGCGCAGGGATCGGTCGACGACGTGATCGGCGTGGTCAAGGTGCGCGATCTGCTGGCGGTGCTGGTCAAGGGGCGCAAGCCGCAGATGTCGCGCCTGATCAAGAAGGCGGAGATCCTGCCTGACCAGATCGACGCGCTCGATGCGTTGCGGATCATGCAGCGCGGCGACGTGGCGATGGCCTTCGTGCACGACGAATACGGCCATTTCGAAGGGATCGTGACCCCGGCCGACCTGCTGGCCGCACTGGTCGGAAGCTTCGTGTCGCACGCCGACGAAGGTGACGATCCGCTGCTGGTCGAACGCGACAACGGATCGCTGCTGGTGTCGGGCGCCTTGCCTGCCGATCGCATGGCCGACAGGTTGGGCATCGACCTGCCCGAACCGCGCGAATTCGCGACCGCCGCGGGCTATGTGCTCTGGGTGCTCAAGAAGCTGCCGGTCGAGGGTGAGAGCTTCATCGAGCAGGGCTGGCGCTTCGAGATCGTCGACATGGACGGTCGCCGCATCGACAAGCTGCTGGTGGAAAGCGTCGGCGGCGCGGTCAGCCCCGCCGCCGAGTGAGCCGCCGGATTACTGCGGGACAACCGCCTGCGCATCGCGGCCGTCGCCCTGCGGCGCCGAAACGATGTCGCGGGTCACCTGGCCCTTTTCGACCGTATTGGTGTCGGGATCGCCGACCGCGGAGCGGATCGCCGGATCGGCCCGTCCCGCATTGCTGACGGCGCTGGTCTCGACTCCGCTGCGCGGTGCGGAACCGCCGAAGAGGGTTTCCATCGCCTGTTCGCTGGCGCTGGGCGTCTGCGGACGCGGTGCGCCGGGCTCGGGCGGGGTCAGCGCGAAATCGGGCGGAACCGCCAGCGGTGCCTGGCGCGACACGGCCATCTCGTCCGGACGGTCGCGGTTGAACAGGTTCAGGCCACCGCCGCAGCCGGCCAGCATGGCCAGCGCGGGCAGGGCGAGGAAGGCGGGCTTCATACGCATCGTCACTTACTCCGTGGCCGATTTGGCCGAAACTTTGGCGGCAGGGTCATGCTGCGGCTTGTCACCGTCCTTGTCGCGGATGAAAAGCGTGCGGGCAAGCAGCAAGACCACGCCGAGGGTGATCGCCACATCGGCAAGGTTGAAAACGGCAAAGGGCCGCCAGTCGCCGATGTGGAAATCGGCATAGTCGATCACGTGGGTCAGGCGAAAGCGGTCGATCAGATTGCCGATCGCGCCGCCCAGGATCAGCGCCAGCGCCAGGATGTCGCCGCGCTTCTTCTCGAGGAACATCCAGACCAGCACGCCCAGCGAAATCAGGCCCGTCACCGCGAAAAGCGCGACCCGGCTTTCCAGGCTTTCCGCTGCAAACATGCCATAGGACACGCCCGGATTGGTCGCATAGCGCAGGTCGAAGAAGGGCAGCACCTCGATCACCTGGCGCTGGAACAGTTCGACCGGGCCCAGCAGGATCGCCTTTACCGCCTGGTCCAGCGCGACGACCGCCGCCGCGACGATCAGCCCCAGACGCCGGTCGGCGTTGAAGCGCGCGGCAAGGTTCGCGCTAGCGCTCATGCCGCCTCCGCCGAGGCGAGCACGGCTTCGCACCGGTCGCAGGCGTCGCCGTCCTCGGCCACTTCGGGCAGGTGGCGCCAGCAGCGGCCGCACTTGGCCATGTCGGTGGGGGTCACGCTCACCCCCTCGCCCTGCCCGCGCGACACTGTCGCGGTGATGAACAGCTCGGCCAGGTCCGCATCGGTGAAACCGGCGGGCACCGCGTCCTGCGGAACGCTGACCTCGGCGGCCAGGCTGGAGCGGATCACCTTTTCGCGGCGATAGGGTTCGATCGCCTCGTTCACGTCCTCGCGCAGGTCGCGCAGCTTCTGCCATACGGCCTTGTCCACGCGCAGCCCTTCGGCCAGCGAGATCTTCGGCCATTCCAGCAGGTGCACGCTGCCTTCACCGGGATAGCGCGTGCCCCACACTTCCTCTGCCGTGAACACCAGCACCGGCGCGGCATAGCGGACCAGCGCGTGGAACAATATGTCCAACGTCGCGCGATAGGAGCGGCGCTTCACATCCGCCGGATCGTCGCAATAGAGGCAGTCCTTGCGGATATCGAAGAAGAACGCTGACAGGTCTTCATTGCAGAAATCGACCAGCGCGCGGGTATAGGCGTTGAAGTCGAAATCGTTGACGCATTGTAGCAGCCGCGCATCGAGATCCGACAGCAGCGTCAGAACGTAACGCTCAAGCTCGGGAAATTCGGCCGGTTCGGGAGCATCGCTGCCGTCATAGCCGTCCAGCGCGCCCAGCAGGTAGCGGAACGTGTTGCGCAGCTTGCGGTACTGGTCGGCGACCCCCTTCAGGATTTCCGGCCCGATGCGGTGATCCTCGGTATAATCGACCGACAGCGCCCACAGGCGGATGATGTCCGCGCCGAAGTCGCGCATCACGTCCAGCGGGCTGATCGTGTTGCCCAGCGACTTGGACATCTTCATGCCCTTGGGGTCCATGGTGAACCCGTGGGTCAGCACGGCGTCATAGGGCGCGCGGCCCCGCGTGCCGCAGCTTTCGAGCAGCGAGGACTGAAACCAGCCGCGATGCTGGTCGCTGCCTTCGAGATACAGGTCGGCGGGCCATTTCAGCGCGGGCCACTTGCCGCTTTCCAGCACGAAGGCGTGGGTGCTGCCCGAATCGAACCAGACGTCGAGGATGTCGGACACGCGCTCGTAATCGTCGAGGTCGTAATCGGGACCGAGCAATTCGGCGGCGTTCTCCTCGTCCCAG
Source organism: Croceicoccus sp. (assembly GCA_029936705.1). Taxonomy (GTDB): domain Bacteria; phylum Pseudomonadota; class Alphaproteobacteria; order Sphingomonadales; family Sphingomonadaceae; genus Croceicoccus. The sequence goes on from JAPYSD010000162.1 coordinate 5,077, forward strand.
CCGTCGACGCCCTGTTCGCGGATCTTGGCGATGATGCGTTCGTTCACTGCCGGATCGACTAGGTACTCGCCGGTCTTGCGATGGACGAACAGCGTGATCGGCACACCCCATGCACGCTGGCGCGAGAGTACCCAATCGGGCCGGCCCGCGACCATCGAACCGATGCGGTTACGGCCCTTTTCCGGAACGAACCGCGTATCCGCGAGGGCTTGCAGTGCGGTTTCGCGCAGCGTCCCGCCTTCGCGCGGCATGTCCATCGGCACGAACCATTGCGGCGTGCAGCGGAAGATGACCTTCGCCTTCGACCGCCAGCTATGTGGATAAGAGTGTTGATAGTCCGTGGACGCGCTGAGGAGAGCGCCAACCTCGCGCAGGTCGGAGCAGATCGGTCCGTCGGGCGCGTTGAACTTGGGATTGATGACCGACATGTTGCGTTCGTCATCGCGGCCAAGCCATGGCCAATCCTCGCGGTAGCGGCCATCGCCTTCGACCACGAACTTCGGATTGATGCCGTTCGCCTTGCACAGGTCGAAGTCGTCCTCGCCGTGATCGGGCGCCATGTGGACGAGGCCGGTGCCGGATTCGGTCGTGACGAAATCGCCTGCCAGCATGGGGCGCAGCTCGGCATAGAACCCGCCCAAATGGTGCATCGGGTGGCGCACCCTGGTGCCGGCCAGCTGCGAGCCGAGACCGCGCCAGACGATATCGGTCGACCTGTCGGGCGTGCTGTCGAACAGGCGGGCGAACACCCCCTGTGCCAGCGTCGGCGCGCTGCCGATCAGGATCACGCGGCCGTCGACCTTGTAGGCGACATATTCGATGTCCGGACCATAGGCCAAGGCCTGGTTCACGGGGATCGTCCAGGGCGTCGTCGTCCAGATCACCGCCTGCGCACCGACCAGATCGGCAACCGGCGATTCGGCAATCTCGAACGCCACGTCGATTTGGGTCGAGGTTATGTCATCGTATTCGACCTCGGCATCGGCCAGCGCGGTCTTTTCGACCGGCGACCACATTACCGGCTTGGCGCCGCGATAAAGCTGGCCGCTTTCCGCGAACTTCAGCAATTCGCGCACGATGGTCGCCTCGGCATCCGGATCCATCGTCAGATAGGGCTTGTCCCAGTCGCCATTGATGCCCAGCCGCTTCAGCTGCTCACGCTGCACGTCGACCCAATGCGCGGCATAGGCGCGGCATTCGGCACGGAATTCCTTTGCCGGAACCTCGTCCTTGTTCTTCTTCTTCTTGCGGTACTGTTCTTCCACCTTCCATTCGATCGGAAGGCCGTGGCAGTCCCAGCCGGGCACATAGGGCGCGTCCTTGCCCAGCAGCGTCTGGGTGCGCACCACCATGTCCTTCAGCACATGGTTCAGCGCGTGGCCGATGTGCATGTCGCCGTTGGCGTAGGGCGGGCCGTCATGCAGCACGAAGGTCTCGCGCCCCTTGCGCGCTTCGCGCAGCTGGCCATAGATGTCCTCTTCCTGCCAGCGCGCCAGGATGGCGGGCTCCTTCTGCGGAAGTCCGGCCTTCATGGGGAAGTCGGTCTTGGGCAGGAAGACCGTATCTTTGAAATCGCGCCCGGCGGGATTGTCAGTCATAACCGCCGCGCACTAGCGGGAAGCCGCGCCCGTTGAAAGAGCGGGAATGCAGCCAGCGCCAAGATTCAGCCGCCGGATGCCGCCAGCAGGCGCCGTGCATCGGCGCAATCGCGCGCGATCTGGTCCTTGAGCGCGTCCAGCGATTCGTATTTCTCCTCGGGCCGGATGAAGTGGCGCAGGGCCACCTCGATCGTCTGGCCATAAAGGTCGCCGCGAAAGTCGAAGAAATACGGCTCCAGCAACTCGGTGGGCGGGTCGAAGCTGGGCCGCACGCCCAGATTGGCGGCGCCGGTCAGGACGGAAGCGCCAGCCAGCGGGCCCGTCAGGATTCGCCCGGTGATGGCATAGATGCCGAAGCGCGGGCGAAGATAGGACCCCATCAGCAAGTTCGCGGTGGGAAAGCCGATGCTGCGCCCCAGCTTCGCGCCGTGCACCACCTCACCCCTGATCGCGAAGGGGCGGGTCAGCAGCCGCGCCGCTTCCAGCGGATCGCCTGCCGTCAGCGCGTTGCGGATGCGGGTGGAAGACACGACGTCGCCGCCATCTTCCACCGGGGCGGCGATGCGGACCGCGATGTCCAGCGCCTCGCACCGTTCGCGCAGCGTGCCGACATCGCCGCGCCGACCCTTGCCGAAGGTGAAATCGTGGCCGGTGACGACCCCGCCAGCCGCCAGGTTTTCGGCCAGGACCACGTCGATGAAATCCTCGGCAGAGGTCGTGGCCAGGGTCTGGTCGAAGCGGAACACCAGCATCGCGGCCGCGCCCAGACCGGCGA
>JAPYSD010000163.1 GCA_029936705.1 Croceicoccus sp.
GTGCGCGATCTGGCGGCTCGCGTCGGCGGGCAGGTCGAGGTCGAGGCGATGCTCGCCCGGATTGAGGCGGCAGAAGAATAGGCCCGGGGCCGCGCACGGGTTGAAGCGGGCGGGGCTTTCGGGCATCCGCCGGCTCCATGTCCGAACTTTCCACGCTTTTCTATGAACAGCCGCCCTGGGCGCAGTCGGCTATAGGCCTCGCCCTGCTCGCGCTGACGGCGGCCGTCGTCAATTTCCTGATCAAGCACGTGCTGCTGCGCCTGGCCGCGCCGTTCCTCGACCGGCGGACCAGGACGGCGGACAAGGCCGCGGCGCGGCTGGCCAACGTGGTCCCGGCGCTGATCGTCGGCAATGGCATCAACCTGGTGCCGAACCTGCCGCCCAAGGTGGTCGTGGTCGTCCACAATGTCTGCAACGCGCTGATCGTGGTGTTCATCGCCTTCGCGATCAGCGGGGCGCTGTCCTATGTGAACGAGCTCTACGCGCGCAGGCCCGAGGCGAAGAACCGCCCGATCAAGGGCTATGTGCAGGTGGTCAAGATCGCCGTCTATTGCGGCGCGGCGATTCTGGCCATTGCGACGCTGATGGACCGGTCGCCGCTGCTGCTGCTGTCCGGTCTCGGCGCGATGGCGGCGGTGCTGCTGCTGGTGTTCAAGGACACGATCCTGTCGTTGGTCGCATCGGTGCAGATCGCGTCGAACGACATGCTGCGCGTGGGCGACTGGATCGAAATGCCCTCGATGAGCGCGGACGGCGACGTCATCGACATCGCGCTGCACACGGTGAAGGTGCAGAATTTCGACAAGACGATCACGACGATCCCGACCTACAAGATCATCACCGAAAGCTATCGCAACTGGCGCGGGATGAAGGAAGCGGGCGGGCGGCGGATCAAGCGGGCGATCCATATCGACCAGAGCGCGATCCGCTTCATGTCGGACGAGGAGAGCGCCGATGTCCGGCGTTTCCGCATCCTGGCGGACTATCTCGACGCGAAGCAGGCCGAACTGGCCGAATGGAACGCGAAAAGTGCAGGGGACAGCCCCGTCAACGCCCGTAGATTGACCAATATGGGCACGTTTCGGGCCTATGTCGGTGCCTATCTGCAGCGCCACCCGCGCGTGCGCGACGACATGACGGTGATGGTCCGCCAGCTACCGCCCGAGCCGGAGGGGCTGCCGCTGGAAATCTACTGCTTTACCGATACGACCGTGTGGAGCGAGTATGAGGCGATCCAGTCGGACATCTTCGACCACCTGATCGCCATTCTGCCCGAGTTCGGATTGCAGCTGTATCAGCACCCCAGCGGCATGGACATGCGCGCCGGTCTGGGCGGCAATTCGCCAAAGGCGTGACCGGCGCGGCGGGGTGCCGCGCCGGTCGGCACATTATCTACCAGTCATAGGCCTTTGGCAGGTCGCTGCGATCGAGGTCGCGGTAACGATTGCGCAAGGCGCTCTGGTGGTTGTCGAGCGGCTGTTCCACCCCGTCGATCCACACGCGTTCGGGCGCGGAGGACAGTTCCAGCGGATCGCCGTCCCACACCACCACGTCGCCATGCGCGCCGGGGGCCAGAACGCCCGCCTGTCCCTCCATGCCCGCTATCTTCGCCGGGACCGAGGTGATGGCGGCAAACGCCTCTCCCCAGGTCAGGCCGGTCGCGCCGGGGACCTTTTGCAGGCCGACCAGATTGCCCGCGAACTGCGGGGCGAAGCGCGGCTGGAAATCGTCGGTGAAGGGTCCGATGGCGACGGTGACGCCCGCGTCCTTCATCCGGCCGATATTGCTCTGCGTGGCGGCCAGTTCCTCGAACGCGACGGGCAGGTCGTCGAGCGCGAAGGCGACCACGGGCACGCCCGCCGCCGCGATGTCGCGCGCGACCAGCCAGCCTTCGTGCGCGCCAACCAGCACCAGGTCGAGCCCGGGGAACTCCTTTTTCAAGGCCAGCACCGAGCGGATGTCGGCCGCGCGGTCGACCTGCACGTAGAGCGGCTGCGAACCGTTCACCACCGGCACCAGCGCGGCGGCATCGAAGCGGGTCAGCAGCACGTCCTCGCCGCGCTGCGTCTCGTTATCCACCATGCGCGGGTCGATCGGCAGGTCGTCGCCGGTACGAACGTCGCCGGGGCGCGAGGCGGTGCCCGCGATGCCCGAGCGATTGCCATAGTCCCGCGCCTCGCGCAGCGCGTTGCGCAGCAGCGCGTGGGCGGCGGGGCGGCTGCCGCCCGCAAGCCGTGCGCCGGTTTCGTCCAGGTTGATGAACTGGAACGCCCGCGCCTTGGTCACAGGGTCGGGATCGGCGCCCAGGTCGATGATCGTGCCCTGGCCCGAAAAGATCGAGCTGCCCGGCTGGCCGATCACGGTGGCCCGCGTCACGCCGCCCATGCGGCTGACCAGGATGTGCTGCGAAGCGGGGTTGATCGCGACCGACATGTCGAGCGATGCGGAAAAAGGCGATGCCTCCGCCTCGCGGTCGTCGCTTTCGCTGACCGCGCCGACATCCCACAGGCCCAGGTCGGTGACGGGCGAGAACAGGCCGGGCGTCACCCATTTGCCGGTGCCGTCGATCACGGTCATACCCGCGGGCACGGCGACGCCGCTGCCTGCCGCCACCACCTTGCCGCCGCGCACGACGACGGTGGCATTCTCGATCGGTTCGCTGCCGTCGCCGGTGGCCACGGTGGCGCCGGTGATCGCCAGGTCCTGCGCCCGCGCGGGCGCCGCGCCGATCAGGGCGGTGGAAGCGATGGAGAGCGCGAGCGCGCTTGCAAAAACCTTCATTTCACGTCTCCCGCGCCGGGCTGGCCGAGTTCGAAATCGCTGACGGGACGGCGTTTCGGATCGTCGGCGTCGAACATCAGCGCCCCGTCGATCCACACCTTCTCGGGCCGGGAATAGACCGATAGCGGGTTGCCGTTCCACAGCACCACGTCGGCGTTCTTGCCGGTTTCCAGGCTGCCGGTGACATCGTCGATGCCCATCGCCTTGGCCGGGTTGTGCGTGATCCAGCCGATCACCGTGCCGTCCGAAATGTCGATGCCGACGCGCCTGCCCGCGGCCTGTGCCTTGGCAGCCTCTTGATTGAGGCGCTGGATGCCGTCCTGGTCGTCGGAATGGATGACGACGCAGGCGCCCGCGTTCTGGATCAGCGCGGCGTTTTCCAGGATGCCGTCATAGGCCTCCATCTTGAAGCCCCACCAGTCGGCCCAGACCGCCGAGCAGATGTCGTTCTCGCGCAGCAGGTCGCCGATCTTGTAGCTTTCGACCGCGTGGTGGAAGGTGGAAACGGTATAGCCGAACTCCTTCGCCAAATCGATCACCAGCGCCATCTCGTCCGCGCGGTAGCAATGGTTGTGGACCTTGATCTCGCCGTCGAGCACGGCCTTCAGCGTTTCCTTGGCTAGGTCGCGTTCGCTGCCGTCGTAATCCTGCGCGTCGATCCAGGTCTGCCGGTTCACCGCGAAATTGCCCATGCGGGTCGAAGGCGCCTGCCCCCTGCCGCCATAGACGCGTTTCGGGTTTTCGCCGCAGGCCATCTTCAGCCCATAGGGCGCGCCGGGGAACTTCATGCCCTGCACCGTCAGCGCGGGCACGTTCTTGAGCGTGACCGAGCGTCCGCCCATCAGGTTCGCCGAACCGGGCAGGATCTGCAGGCTGGTCACCCCGCCGTTCGCCAGCGCGCGCGAGAAGCCGGGATCCTGCGGCCAGACCGAATGCTCGGCCCAAACCTCGGGCGTGGTGGGGGAGGTCGCCTCGTTCCCGTCCTGGTGGGCGCCGACTTCGGGCGAGGGGTAGTCGCCCAGGTGCGAGTGGATGTCGATGACGCCGGGCGTCACGAACTTGCCCGTGCCGTCGATCCGGTCATACCCCGCGGGCACGCCCAGCGAGGCATCGCCGACGCCGGTGATCTTGCCGTTTTCGAACAGGACGGTGGCATCGCGCATCTCGCCCCCCATGCCATCGAACACGGTGGCCCCGACCAGTGCCGTCGGGCGGCCCGGATAGGGGGTGTAGGTCGAGGGATAGGGGCTGGACGCGCGCGGCGAGGCGGACGCCGATTTCGTGCCGGTCTGGTCGGCAGCGCAGGCCGATACGGCCATGGCCGCGCAGGCCAGCAGGGCGGCCCGGGTAGCGAAACGGATGGAAGGCAAGAGCGACCTCTCTTTCCTGACAGGGAACGGGCGGGGTTGCAGCGCGCCGCGGTGATGCGAAGCGCCGGTTATGCCATCGCGGGTGCGAGATGGTAACGATTGAACCTATCCCTTGCGGCGGGGCCGTCGGTCAAGTGCCTTCACCAGCGGATGAGCGGAAGAATCGAGGCGTTGTCGTCGGTCCACGCCTGCTCGCTGGGCGGAGGCAGCTGCGACCAGCGTTCCGCGCTGTCCCCGATCAGGCGGTTGTGGGTTTCGTTGTCCCGCGTCAGCGCGATCCACAGCGACGGCGTGATGCCCGGGCCAAGGTCGTCCATGTCCATCCGCATCGCGGTGTACCAGCCGCCCTGCTTCGCCAGCGCGGCGACCATCGGCGCAAGGTCGAGATAGCGGTTCGAGACATGGACCAGCAGCAGCCCGTCTTCGGCCACCACGTCGCCGTAGATCGCGAAGGCTTCCTGCGTCAGCAGGTGAACGGGAATCGCGTCGGAGGAGAACGCGTCGATCGCGAGCAGGTCGAAGCTGTCCGCCGGCTGATCGTCCAGCGCGATGCGCGCGTCGCCGATGACGATATTCGCATCGGGCGTGCAGTCGGACAGGAAGGTGAACGCGCGCGCCTCGGAAAAGGCGACGACCTGGCGGTCGATCTCGAAGAAGGTCCAGCGCTGGTCCGGCTTGCGATAGCAGGCGAGCGTACCGACGCCGAGGCCGACCACGCCGATCCGCGCATCGGCTGCGGCCTGGCGCATCGCGATGCCCACGCCCGAGGTCGGGCCGTAATAGCTGGTCGGATCGTCCCGGCGTGCGGGGTCGATGAACTGCTGCCCGTGCAGCGTGGTGCCATGCGTCAGGTAGCGCAGTTCGCCATTGCTGGAATTCTCGATGTGATAGGCGCCGAAATAGCTGCGCGCGCGCTGCCCCTCGATACTGGACTGGATGGTCGACCAGCCCAGGTGCCCCAGCATCAGCATCGCCAGCACCGCGACATACATCCAGCGCTGCGATCCCGCGATGATGGCGAGGCACGCAATCAGCCCGATGTACCCGGCGACCTTGGCATTCAGCCCGTAGACGGAGGCAAGCGACAGCTCGTACGCGAGCCATGCCGCCAGCAGCAGCAGCGCTGCGCCCGCCGCCACCGGCAGCCAGCCGCCCCGCCGCCAGAACGGCGTGACGATCGGCAGCTCGATCGGGCGCAGCAGCATGGCGGCGGCGATCAGCAGGATGGCATGTTCGTAGATCCAGTCGAACACGACAGGCGCGATCAGCCCGCTGAAGATGCCTCCCACGGCCCCGCCGGTCGCGGTCAGCAGGTAGAACAGCGTCAGATGGCGCGGGTCGGGGCGAAGGTCGAACAGCCGCTTGTGCAGCGCGACCGCGACCAGGAACAGCAGCGCGGCCATGGCCAGCGCGATCTCCATGCTGGCCTGACCCGCGGGCGACAGCGCCAGTGCGCCGACGAACAGCAGGGTGATCGGCGCGATGACCGACAGGTGATCCGCCAGCGTTCCCTCCTCGCTGAAGGCGACGGAGTAGCTGAGCAGGTAGAGGCCGAGCGGGATCACCCACAGCATCGGCGCGGCCATGATGTCGGTCGTCAGCAGCGTCGTGGTCGACAGCATCAGGCCCGACGGCACCGCCGCCAGTGCCAGCCACAGCGCCATCAGGCGCCGGGTCACGGCGGGCGCCTCGCGCTCCTGCTCCTCTGCCGCGACATGGCTTTCCAGATCCGCGCCGGCGTGCCAGCGCGACCACGCGGCCAGCGCGACCATGACGGTCAGCGCGATGAAACCCGCGCTCCACAGCTGGCTTTGTACCGCCAGCGGCATCGTCGGCTCGAAGATCAGCGGATAGGCGATCAGCCCGCCGAAACTGCCCAGGTTCGACGCGCCGTAAAGGACATAGGGATCGCCCGAATCCGGCGATGCGGCGAACCAGCGCTGCATCAGCGAGGCCTGCGACGAGAGCATGAAGAACACCGGCCCGATCGACAGCAGGAACAGGGCGGGGACCCACAGCGCCTCCCACCCCGGCGCGGCAGGCGGCAGTCCGGCCAGCGCGATGGGCAGCGTCAGCGCGGCGGCGACCAGCAGCGCCAGGTGGAGCACGATCTGGCGGCGCATCGGCTGGTGCGCGATGGCATGGCTGTAGAGATATCCGCCCAGCAGCAGCAACTGGAACACCAGCATCGCGCTGTTCCACACGTTGGGCGCGCCGCCCACCACCGGTAATGCGAAGCGCGCGACCATCGGCTGGACCAGGAACAGCAGGAAGCTGCCGACAAGGATCGTGGCGACGAACAGGGACTGCCGCGCCGGGGTCGCGCGGAGCTGGTCGGCGGTGAGTTCGGTCATCTGCGCAGCGTCTTCATCGGCCCTATCCATAGGCGATTGCCGCCTGCGCGCAATCCGCTGCGGATAGAGTTGGCGTTTCCGCAGTTGCAGTATGGGGCGCGCTTGGCTTAAGGCGCGGGCCTGTTGATGAATTGCGGCTCGCTGGCCGCGCAAGCGAAGGGCATGAGATGTCGGGTTTGAAGGGCAGGCTGGTTACGCTGATCGGCGGCAGTGGCTTTTTCGGGACCCACGTGGCGCAGGCCCTGCTGGAACGGGGCGCGCGGCTGCGGGTGGCGGCGCGCCATCCCAAGGAAGCGTTCTCGCTGCGGCCGCTGGCGAACCTGGGCCAGATCCAGTTCGCCCGCGCCGACATCACGAACGAGGCGTCGCTGAACGCGGTGATCGAGGGTGCGGACGCGGTGGTGAACCTGGTCGGCGCGTTCTCGGGCAATCTGAACGCGATCATGGGCAAGGGCGCGGGCAATGTCGCGCGCATCGCCGCGGACAAGGGCTGCACCGCGATGGTCCATGTCTCGGCGATCGGGGCGGATCCGAATTCGGCCATCGAATACCAGAAGTTCAAGGGCGAGGGCGAGATCCGCGTGCTTGACGCCTTTCCCGGCGCGACGATCCTGCGCCCCTCGATCCTGTTCGGGTCGGACGACAATTTCCTCAACATGTTCGGCGGGCTGATCTCGTCCTTTCCGGTGCTGCCGGTCTTCGCACCCGATGCGAAGCTGCAGCCGCTGTATGTCGACGACGCGGCCGAGGCGGTCGTGGCGGCGCTGGAGGATCCGGGCAAGCACGGCGGCAAGACGTACGAGATCGCCGGACCCGAGGTGGTGACCATGCTGCAACTGAACGAGCGGATCGCCGCCGCACAGGGCCGCAAGCGCCATTTCATCCCGCTGCCCGACATGGTGGGTTCGGGCATGGCGGCCGTTTCGGGT
>JAPYSD010000708.1 GCA_029936705.1 Croceicoccus sp.
GTCCAGGGGATGGCCATCAGGGCGAAAGACGTAGTGGTCGAACCATGCCCGCCAGGCGGCGCGTTCGGCGGCAGGCCGCTCGGCGATGGCGATGAGGGAAAGCATCATCGCCGCGAACGGCTGATCGGGTCCTGACGCGAAACCGTCCCACCAGAAATTGACCAGCACATTGATGCTATCGAGTGCCTCGACCTTGTGCCACCAAAGTTTGGGTATGTAGATCGCGTCGCCCGGCTCCAGCTCTGCGACAAGCGCGGAATCGCGGATCGCCTCGAACCTGGGGAAGCGCGGATCGCCGCGTTCGCTGTCGACCGCCAGGCCTACCGGCTGCCCCGCCATGGTGAAATCGATCGGCCCGACATAAAGGTCTCCGATCGCCTCGGGCGGGAACAGGGTGAAGCGGCGCCGACCCATGGCGGCGCAGGCGACATTGTCCTGCGTGTCGTAATGGCATGCCACGCTGGAGGCATGCCCGATCCAAAAACGCGGCCTGACCGACTCCGGCAGGAAAGCCAGCGGCGTTAGCTCTTCGATCCCGGGAAGATAGCGCTCCGACGGAAGCGAGCCCATGTAGACGGTGTCGGCAGATTCGCTGCTCGCGGTTTGCTCGATCCTCTCCAGTCCCTCGGCAAAGCTCAGGCTCTGCCGCTGGAAGTTGAAGCCGGACAGGTCATCCGCATAGTAATAGCGTCGATCGATCCCGCGCGAACCGGTGAAGATCTCCGCCTCGCGGCCCGCGTCGAACTTGCGCAAATGATCGAATATCAACGCGCCGCCATGTTGCAGCAGCGGCCAGTCACGCGCCGCGCCCTTCAACACCACCGGCCGGCAGGGCTGCATCACATGCTCGCGGAAATCGGCGCGGTTGGCGTAATCCTGCGGTCGTGCGAGCGGAACGGCGGTCGACATCAGACGTCCGCGAAAAGCCGTTCGTTGCGCATTCTGGCCATGTGCCGGATGTGATGAACCGACGCCGCCTGGATATAGGCGATCTGCAGGTCGCCATGGCGAAACAGCTTAAGCGCCGTATCGTCCGGCAAGGCGTGCAGCGCGTCGAGGCTGACCGAATACAGCCCGTCCAGTTGCAGCCGCGACCCGTCATCGAAGTCGAGCGTGATGTCGATCGGTTCGATCAATCGGTGTTCGACGAAGCGCGCCAGCATCCTGTCGGTCTCGGGCAAGCCGCGTTCCAGCACGTGCATCGCGTGCTGGACCTGCTGCAGGGCAGGGGTGGCGGACCCTTGTTCGTCGAAGATCGGCTTGCCGTGCGGAACGAAGACCGGATCGTCCGCCGCGACCGCGATGCGCCCGTCGTGCAGAAAGAAGCCCTGGCGGACCAAATCGGCGGGACGGTATCCCGGCAGCGCCCCTTCGTTCGCAAACAGATTGGTACCCGCCTCGAGCCCGAAGACCGCGCCGGCGTAGAAGGCGCCGGTCTCCGGGTTCTTGGTGAAGAGGATCGGGTACTC
>JAPYSD010000164.1 GCA_029936705.1 Croceicoccus sp.
CGCCATGGCGGCGTCGCTGTCGGCGATGGACTGGCTCTGGCAGGTCAGGCAGCGGATCGTCTCCATCAGCTCCTGCGCACGCGCTTCCTGCGCCGGATCGTCGAGCTGGCGATAGGCGAACGGCGCGGGCGGCATGGCGTCCTGCGCGAAACCGGGCGCGGCCAGCCCTGCCAGCAGCAGCACCGCGGCCAGCACGGCCGCGCGGGCGATGTCCGTAATCCGCGTCACAGCCTGCTCTCCGCCGCGCGCAATTGCGCGAGGATCTGGGGCACGTCACGCTCCATGATCGGGCCGATATGCTGATAGCGGATGATGCCGTCGGCATCGATCACGAAAGTCTCGGGCACGCCGGAAGAGCCGATGGCCAGCTGCAGCGCGCTGACATCGTCGCGCGCGATGGCGCGATAGGGATTGCCGTGCCGCTGCAGGAAATCGGCGATATCCTCGTCCTTGTCGCGGATCGCGACGCCGTCGATCGGCACGCCCTGCTCGGCCAGCGCGTCCAGCACCGGCGCTTCCACCACGCAGGGCACGCACCAGCTGGCCCACACGTTCAGCAGCCGCGCGCCCTGCGCTTGCGATCCGGGAAGCGCCACCGTCGGCTTGTCCGCGGTCGCCGCGGGCAGGTCCATCGCGGGCAGCGGCTGCCCGATCATGCGGCTTTGCACATCGGTCGATCCCGGGTTCGCCAGGCCCCAGGCCACCAGCCCGGCCAGCACGGCGAAGATCGCCAGCGGCAGCCAGATCGCCCAGCGCGCACCCAGAGGTGCCGGTTGCGGATCGGGCGGGTTCACTTCGCCCTCCTGCGCTGCGGCAGCGAATTGACCTCGCGCCGCTCGGCGATGCGGCGCATGCTGCTCTGCCGCCGCCAGCCGCTGGCGATGCGCCCGACCAGCGCCAGCGCGCCGCCGAACGCCACCAGCAGCCCGCCCAGCCAGATCAGCGGCACGAACGGCTTCCACCACAGCCGCAGCTGCCAGCGCCCGTCCTCGCCCTGAACGCCCAGCACGGCATAGAGCTGCCCGTTCCAGCGAGTCGCCAACGCGCTCTCGCTGGTGGTCTGCACGGGCGAGGTGAAGGTGCGCGACTGCGGGTGCAGCGTGATCGGATCGCCGCCCGCATAGCTCGCCTGCAGGTCGGCCTGCAGCGCGGTCCAGTTCGGCCCGGCCACCGGGTCGATGGCGGCAAGATCGATAGTCCACGGTCCGACCGTGGTGCTGTCGCCGATATCGGCGGCGACCAGCCGCTCGGTCGAAAAGGCGCTTTCGCTGGCCATGCCCGCCACCACGACCGCCAGGCCCAGGTGCGCGACCACCATGCCCCAGACGGGCAGCGGCGTGCGGCGCAGGTTGCGGCCCAGCAACGGCATCACGCTGGCAATCGCCAGCCCCGCCGCCAGCGCCAGCCCCAGCAGCGGCAATATGCCGATGCCCGGTGCCAGCACCAGCGCCGCCACCAGCACGGCGACGACCGCCAGCGCGGGCAGGATCATCGGCTTCGCCACGCGGCCCGCCCGGTCGCCGCGCCAGCGCAGCAGCGGGCCGACCGCCATAACCACCATCATCGGCAGCGCGAAGATCGCGCCCACGGGGTTGAAATAGGGCGGCCCGATCGACACCCGCGTCCCGAACGCCTCTGTCACCAAGGGATAGAGCGTGCCCAGCAGCACGATCGCCAGGATCGCGGTCAGCATCACGTTGTTGAACACCAGCGCGCCCTCGCGGCTGACCAGCGCGAATTGCTTGCCTTCCTGGATCGAGGCGGCGCGCAGGCCGAACAGGGTCAGCGCCCCGCCGATATAGATCGCCAGCAGCACCAGGATGAAGCTTCCCCGCTCGGGATCGACAGCAAAGGCATGGACGCTGGTCAGGATGCCCGACCGGACCAGGAACGTGCCGACCATGCTCATCGAAAACGCGACGACGCCCAGCATGATCGTCCACGTGCGCAGCGCATCGCGCGCCGCCAGCACGCCCGCCGAATGCAGCAGTGCGGTCGCCGCCAGCCACGGCATCAGCGAGGCGTTCTCCACCGGGTCCCAGAACCACCAGCCGCCCCAGCCCAGCTCGTAATAGGCCCAGTATGACCCCGCAGTGATGCCGACGGTCAGGAAGATCCACGCGCCCAGGATCCAAGGCCGCATCGCGCGGGCAAAGGCGGGACCGACCTGGTTCGTCACCAGCGCGCCGACGGCAAAGCTGAACGCGACCGACAGCCCGACATAGCCGAGGTAGAGCGTGGGCGGATGGAACGCGAGACCGATGTCCTGCAGCAGCGGGTTCAGCCCCGCCCCGTCCTGCGGCACCGGGTCCAGCCGCTCGAACGGGTTCGAACTGAACAGCAGGAACGCGTAGAAGCCCAGCGACACGAACGCCTGCGCGGCCAGGGTCGCGACGATGGTATTCTCGGGCAGGCGCCGCTCGACCAATGCGACCAGCGCGCCCGCCAGCCCCATCACCGTCGCCCACAGCAGCATGGAGCCTTCGTGATTGCCCCACGTGCCCGCCAGCTTGAAGATGAACGGCTTTTCCGAATGCGAATTGGACGCGACCAGCAGCACCGACAGGTCGGTCCGCACGAAGAGGTACATCAGCGCGCAGAACGACAGCGCCGCCAACACGCCCTGCATCACGGCGGCGGGGCGCACCGCGGCGGCAGGCTGCTCGCGCATCTGCCCGTCGCCGCTCGCCAGCGCCCAAAGGCCCGATGCGAACTGCAGCAGCGCCAGCGACGCCGCCAGCCAGAGAAGCGCAAGACCCAGTTCCGCGATCATTCGGTTTCGGCCACGACCTGCTTCGCCTGCGCGTCGCTCATGTCCTGAAGCTCGCGCGGCATGTAATTTTCGTCATGCTTGGCCAGCAGGTTGGTGGCGACGAACGTGCCGTCCGGGCCAAGGCTGCCCTCGGCCACAACGCCCGACCCCTCGACGAACAGGTCGGGGACGATCCCGGTAAAGCGCACCGGCACCGTCGCGGCGCCGTCGCCGACGGTGAAATCGATGGTCACGCCGTCGGCCTGCCGCCGGATCGATCCCTGCTGCACCATCCCGCCCAGCCGGATCGCGCGGCCCGTTTCGGGCGGCTGGCTGGCGATGTCGGAAGGAACGTAGAAATAGCTGGCCTGGTTGCGCAGCGCCCATGCCGCCAGCAGCCCCGCGCCGATCAGCACCGCCAGCGCGATCACCAGCAGCACCAGCCGCTGGTGCTTTGGCTTCATGCCGCTTGCATGGACCGCCGTGCTCACTTGCGCCCCCTGATCTCGTCCCGCCGCTTTTCCGCGCGGCGCATGGCGAGCCAGCTCCACGAAACCATCGCCAGCGTGCCGGCTATGCCGATGACATAGCAGGCAATCACGAAGGGCCAGTGGTCAAGATTTTCGGTCAATGGGGTTCACTTCGATTCCGTTGCGCGTGCCTTACAGACTATTCGGCACGGCGGAAAGCGGATCGACATGCGCGTCCGCGCGCTGCGCCTTGCGCCGCAGCCGCGCCTCGGCCTGGATGTCGGCCAGCAGGGTGCGCATGCGCGCCAGGATCACGCCGCCGAACAGCAGCGAGAAACCGATCGTCGCGGCCAGCAGCGGCCACAGGAAGGCCGGGTCGATCGCGCTCTTGCCCATGGTGATGCTGGGCGGCTGGTGCAGCGAATTCCACCATACGACCGACCGGTTGATGATCGGCACGTTGACCGCGCCCACCAGCCCGAAGATCGCGGTGACGCGGCTGCCGCCCGACGATAGCCCGGCGCCAGCGCCCATGTCCCGCTGCGCCGCGCCCGCTAGCGCGATATAGGCGAAATAGAGCAGCAGCAGCACCAGCATCGATGTCAGCCTGCCGTCCCACACCCACCAGGTGCCCCAGGTCGGGCGGCCCCAGATCGAACCGGTCACCAGGCAGATCGCGGTGAACACCGCGCCCGGCACCGCCGCCGCGCGCGCCGCGATGGCGGCCAGCGGATGGCGCCACACCAGTTCCACCAGCGAGGCGACGGCGATGGTGGTCCAGCCGCCCATGCCCAGCCACGCGGCGGGAACGTGGATATAGAGGATGCGGACGGTATCGCCCATCAACCGGTCCGCGGGCGCGAACAGCAGCCCATATGCCAGCGCCGCGCCCGCGATCACCAGCCCCGACACCAACAAGAGCGGCGTCAGCCAGCGGGCGATGCGCAAGAAACGGGCGGGATTGGCGAAACCGTGCATATCA
This sequence comes from Croceicoccus sp., assembly GCA_029936705.1. Taxonomy (GTDB): domain Bacteria; phylum Pseudomonadota; class Alphaproteobacteria; order Sphingomonadales; family Sphingomonadaceae; genus Croceicoccus. The sequence goes on from JAPYSD010000164.1 coordinate 4,205, forward strand.
ATCAAAGCTGCGACCGAAAGGGCCGCACGACTCATGCCGCTTTGCAGCCCCGCGCACAAGCGAAAGCGCGCGAGGCTCCCCCGCCGCGTTCCCCCTTTGCGCGCCGGCCGCTTCGTCAGCGCCCGATCGCGCGGCGCGCCATCGCGTCGGCGACGACATTGGCCGCCTGCCCGCTGGCATCCGCTTCCTGCCAGATCGCTTCCAAGCGGTCCGGAATGCCCGCGATCTTGGCGTCGAGCGTGTCGGTGCTGACCGCCACCCCGTCGCGCCGCGCCAGGTATTCATACGTCACCGCGATGATCCCGCCGCCGTTCAGCACATAGTCCGGCGCATAGAGAATGCCGCGCGCCGCCAGCTCGCGGCCATGATCGGCGGTGGCGAGCTGGTTGTTCGCGCCGCCCGCGACGATCGCGCAGTCCAGCGCCGCGATGCTGCCGCTGTTAAGGATGCCGCCCAGCGCGTTGGGGCTGAACACGTCGCAGGGCGTAGTCATGATCGCATCGGCATCCACCGTCTGCGCGTCCAGTTCGGCGGCCAGCGCCTCGGCCCGCTGCCGGTTCACGTCGGCCAGCGTCAGCCGCGCCCCGTCCCGCGCCAGCAGGCGTGCCAGGCCGCCGCCCACGCTGCCCGTGCCCTGGACCGCGACATGCACGCCGTCGAGCGAGCGTCCCAGTCTGTGACGGACCGCCGCGGCCAGCCCAAGGTAGATGCCATGCGCCGTATAGGGCCCCGGATCGCCGCCCGCGCCGCTGTCGTCGGCGGGAAGCCCGGTGACATAGGCGGTGCGCTTCGATACCGCGACCATGTCCGCCTCGGAAATGCCGACGTCCTCGGCCGTGACATAGCGGCCGCCCAGCGCCTGCACCGCGTCGCCGAACGCGGCAAGCATCTCGGGCGTCTTGGTGCCGTCCTTCGGCGCCAGGATCACGGCCTTGCCGCCGCCCATGGGCAGGTCCGCCATGGCGTTCTTGTAGCTCATCCCCTGCGACAGGCGCAGCGCATCGGTCAGCGCATCGTCCGGGTCGGCATAATGCCAGAACCGCGTGCCGCCCGCCGACGGGCCCAGATGGGTGGAATGGATGGCGATGATCGCGGCAAGCCCGCTGGCCCGGTCGTGAACCAGGGTGAGCTTTTCATGCTCGTCGAACGCGGGATTGCTCCACATCGCTTGGGGCCGCCTTTTGCCTTGGATGCAGGCGGCGCAACGCTCCGCCCGCTGGTGAAAATGGGGCGACCGATGGGGTTCGAACCCACGACCTCCGGTACCACAAACCGGCGCTCTAACCGACTGAGCTACGATCGCCATGAAGCGCATTTCCGCCGGATTTTCGCCCGGCAGGGGCGCCCTGTTTTCACTCTCGGCTGCAGGCGTCAAGCACTTGCAGACGGCGGAGGCGGCCTGTTGCACAAAGCATCGCGCATGAAAAGCAAAATCCGCGTTTGGACGGCAGAAGGCGCAATATTATAAGCAGGCGCAATTTGCTGACGCGGCAGGCCATGGCAAATTCGCCGCGACTCACATGGATTTACGGCCCCGCACCCCATGATCGCGACACGATCCGTCCCGGCGGATCGCTCACGTCGATCAGCGCGGTCTCCTCCAGCACCACCGCGTCGACGCGCACCACGATCTTCGCGGCGAACAGCTCGCTGCGCACCGCCATCTGGCTCAGCGCAGCGGGGCCGAACACCGAATCGTCGCCGCGCGCCATCTGCCCGACCGCCCCCGCGACCGAGCTCCACCCGCCGGGGGGACGCGACGCGATGAAGGCCCGCGCGCGGTCGATGCTCAGGCTGCCCGCGGTCATCGCCGCGATCAGCCGCGCCTGGTCGGGCCGCAGCGTGTTGACATTGACCTTGGCATCCGCGCCGGTGGGCAGCGCGCAGACCCAGGGCAACAGGCGGCGATAGATCGGCTCGGTCATGCCGCGCACGGCGCGCAGTTCGGAAAGCTCGCCCATCGCGCGGCCCGGCGTGCGATAGGGCACCGGCAGCGAAAGATAGTAATCGTCCTCCGCCCCGTTGGGCTGGGGCGACTGGTCGCGGTCCACCCAGTCCCCGACCGAATCCGCGATCACCACCGCCTCGTTCGATGGGATCGCGATGCCTTCCATCAGGCGCAGGAACTGCCCCTGCGCGCGGCGGTCGAAACGCCTGCCCTCGCCGTCCTCGCCCGCGCCCAGCGAATTGACGTTGAAGCAGTTCTGCGCGTCGGTCACGGTCACCGTCACGCTGCCGCGCGCCAGCGGCATCGCCTGCTCCTGTCCCAAAAGGCCGATGCGGTCGACGGTCTTGTCCTCGTCCGCGCCGACAAGCTGCGTCAGCCGCGCGGCGGTGATCTGCTCGGCGCTGGCGGCATAGAGCTGCGCCTGCGCCATGGCCTGGCTGTTCGACGCCAGCCGCGTCGCCAGGTTCAGCCGGTCGAGCATCAGCGTCGCGATGATCGACATCAGCGCCACCAGCACCAGCACCGACAATAGCGCCGCGCCCCGGCCCCGCTGGCGAAACCAGCCCGTCCGCTGCGCCCCGCCGCTCATTGGTCTTCCTGCGGCAGCGGGCCGGAACCGACCAGCGTGATCACGCGCAGCACCGTGCCGTCGGCCTGCGGCAGGCTCAGCTCGACCGCGGCGGGCAATTCGGCAGCTTCCTCGGGCCGCCACGCGTCCATCCAGTTGCCGCCCGCCATGCGGAACCGCAAACCGGGCGTGCCGCGCAGTTCGGCCATCACGCTGGGCTCGGGCCGCACCGCGCCGTCCACGCGCGGCAGGCCGATGCGCACCAGCCGGTTGCCGTCCATCCGCCAGACCACGCGCTGCAGCGATGCGCGCCGCTCGCCCGATGGGTTGTCCCAGCCGCTGCGCGTGACCGCGATCAGGTCGCCGTTCTCGCCCGCCAGCATCGCGGGTTCACCCTCGCCGCCCTGCCCCCGCGCCGGGCGGGGCGAGGCCTGCGCCATGTCCGCGCTCCACACCGCGATCAGCCGGCGTTCGGCGGCAATCGCGCCGGTCTTCTCGCGGCTCGCCATCTCGGCATCGACCGAAAAACGCAGCAGCCCCAGCGCGCCCGCCGCGATGATCGCGAAGATCACCAGCGCCACCAGCATCTCGACCAGGGTAAAGCCGTTGCGGTTGGGGCGGACGCTCATCGCGGCGCGGTCCTGACCAGTTCGAAGCTGATGCCGCCCGATGGCTGGCCCACTT
>JAPYSD010000709.1 GCA_029936705.1 Croceicoccus sp.
GCCCGACAGGATTCGAACCTGTGGCCCCCAGATTAGGAATCTGATGCTCTATCCTGCTGAGCTACGGGCGCCCGGCGGTTCGTTTACGTACGAGCGAGGGAAATGGCAATTACCGAAAACGGTCGCCGCGCCGATCAATTGACCGCGTCGGGCGGTGCCACGGGGAACGGCAGGGCGGCGATCTCGATGCCTTCCTCGATCAGCTGCTCGGCTTCCTCGATGCTGGTTTCGCCGTGGATGGGCTGCGCCTCGGCCTCGCCGTAATGCATGGAGCGGGCTTCTTCCGCGAACTTGCCGCCGACCCAGCGTGACTTTTCCAGTACCTTGCGCTGAATCTCGGCCATGGCGAAAAGCGCCTTCTTCGTGTCCTCGGACAAGGGCGCCATCGTTGCGACTGCGGCGTCCTGGCCCGCCTGAACCGCGGGCCTGCGATCGGGTGCAGGCGCAGGTACGCCGGCATGCTGGTTGCCCTTGCGACCGACGGCGGGCGCCATGACGGCCTTCTCGATCTGGTCTCCGCCGCAGTTCGGGCACGCCAGCAATCCGCTTTCGAGCTGGTCCTGGAAATCCGCCGACGAACGGAACCAGCCTTCGAAACGGGTGCCGTCGTCGCGGCAGTGAAGATCGAAAACAATCATGACAATTGTCACTTAGTGATTGCGCGGCGGTTAGCAAGGCTGGGAAGCTGGGCGCGCACGCGGGCAATCCGCTCGGGATCGATCTCGGCAAAACAGATCCCGGGCGCGTCCCCGCCCATGTCGAGCAGCACTTCACCCCAGGGATCGACGACCAGCGAATGGCCGTATGTCTTGCGCCCGTCCTCGTGCTCGCCCACCTGCGCGGCGGCGATGACATAGGCGCTGGCCTCAATCGCGCGGGCGCGCAGCAGCACGTGCCAATGCGCCGCACCGGTCGTACGGGTAAACGCCGCCGGGCAGGCGATAGCATCGCAGCGCGCGTCGCCCAGCGCCGCCCACAGGGCCGGAAAGCGCATGTCGTAGCACACCGCGAGCCCCAGCGTACCGATCGGCGTGCTGGCGGTCACGACGCGGTCACCTGGCGCGAAGCCGTTGGACTCGCGCCAGCTTTCCCCGCTTCCCCCATCCTCGATATCGACATCGAACATGTGGATCTTGTCATAGCGAGCAGCGATTGTGCCATCGGGCGATACCAGTAGCGAACGATTGGCCCAGCGCTCTTCCGCGTCCTCCCGCCGGATAGCCAGCGAACCGAGCGCTACCCAGATGTCATGGGTCCGGGCGGCCTCCGCCACGGCGGATAGCACGGCGTTTTCATGCTCCACCGTAACATGTTCGGCCGCGCGCTTGCGGTTGCGGTCGAGCATGCCCGACATTTCGGGCGTGAACAGCATGCGCGCCCCGCCCGCCGCGGCCTCGCCGATGGCGCGGACAAGGCGTTCGGCGTTCGCGGCGGGATCGATGCCGGTATTCGCCTGGTAGAGTGC
>JAPYSD010000165.1 GCA_029936705.1 Croceicoccus sp.
GGCTATTGCGTCTGACGGCGGTGCGCCCTGGAAAGGAGCAAGTGCCTGCCGGGCGATTTCGATAATCGCTGCGCGATCGTCATCGCTCAGCTTTTCGGCGCTTTCCAGTTGCGCCCGCACGTTAGCCGGGATGTTGGAGGCAGCCTTCTGAACCGCAAGCTCAGCATTCGCCATCTGGCCGAGCGCAACCGTATCGAAAAGTTTCGTGGTTACGGCCAGAAGGATCGCAATTTGCGCCGGTACTGAGACTGGCGCGTTTTCGGGCTGTTGGAGGCAGGCGCGAATGCGGCGACCATGTTCGATTGTTTTGCGGGTGTCTTGATCAAGCTTGGCACCGAACCGGGCGAAGGTCTCGAGTTCCTCAAACTGAGCATAGGCGAGCTTGAGATCGCCAGCTACAGCGCGGAAAGCTGCGCGTTGCGCCTTGCCGCCGACACGCGAGACGGATTTGCCGACATCGACGGCAGGCAATACACCCAGTTCGAACAACGCAGGGGAGAGATATATCTGGCCATCGGTGATCGAAATCAGGTTGGTTGGAATATATGCGGACAGGTTCTGCGCTTCGGTTTCAACGATCGGGAGCGCCGTGAGCGACCCGCTTCCGAGCTCCTCGCGCAGGTGCGTTGCCCTTTCGAGCAGCCGCGCGTGAATGTAAAAGATATCGCCGGGAAAGGCCTCGCGGCCGGGCGGACGTCGCAATAGCAGGGATAGCTCACGGTAAGCACGGGCATGCTGCGTGAGATCGTCATAAACAATCAGCACGGCGCGACCCTGCGCCATGAAATGCTCTGCGATGCTGGTAGCAGCGTAAGGGGCGATGAAGGTCAGACCCGGCGGATCGTTCCCCTCGGTGACCACAACCACCGTATAGTCCATAGCACCGGCTTCCCGCAGTGTTGCTACCGTCTTTGCAACGGCGGAGGCACGCTGGCCGATGGCACAATACACGCACAGCAGATTCTGATCGCGCTGATTGAGAATGGTGTCGATCGCAATGGCGGTCTTGCCTGTCTGTCGATCACCCAAGATCAATTCGCGTTGACCACGGCCGACCGGAATGAGGGCGTCGATGACCTTGATCCCGGTCTGGAGCGGGATCGTAACTGCCGCGCGATCCATAATGTGCGGCGCGTTACGCTCAATGGGCAAGCGCTCGCTGGTGATGACCGGGCCTTTGTCGTCGAGCGGTCGTCCAAGCGGATCGATAACGCGCCCCAGCAAGCCATCGCCTACTGCGACATCCATCACCCGGCTCGTGCGCCCGACTTCATCACCAGCGTTGAGATGAGAATGGGGCCCGAGGAGCACAACGTCGATTTCGTCTTCGTCGACATTGAACGCTATGCCGAGCGTGCCGCCCTGAAATCTGATGAGTTCCTCAAAGCCGACGGAAGGAAGGCCGGCCACCTTGGCCACACCAGTGGCAATGGCGGTGATCGTGCCGACCTCCTTCGATGTCAGCTGCGGTTTGAATGTTTTTCGCGCCTGTCCAACTGCGGATAAGGCAGGACCGAGAACACTCGGCAAGTTCTCAGGCTTGACGATCATTCGCCCTTCCTGTCCAGTTTTGATGGTTCAGTGATTTTAGGGTTGAGACCCTCGGTTTTCGCGATCGATGTTGAGCCGTGCTTTAGGGTGGTCTGGGTCTTTACTTCACCTCTCTCCGCAAGTAGTCCATCGACCTGGCTTTCAAGAGACGTCAGATAATCGGCGATGCTCCAGGCGAGCTTTTGTCCATTTGCGATCAGCTCAATCCCGCCGACCAATTCGGGGGCGACAACGAACCGGACGCGGACGTCGATTGAGAAGATATCGTGGAGCGCTTTTTCGATTGCCGCGCGGTGTTCGGCGGGCAAATCAAATGCGCTGCGCACAAGCGCCGGATCAGGGGTCGTCTCGAGAGCCTTGCCAAGTCGCTCCTTGGACCCGCTGTCCATCTCCAGCAGCCGGTCGATGAAGACCTCGCTTATGCGCTCGTCGACATTCGCGGCGGCAAGATCCTTTAACGCCATTCGCGCAACGGAAAAAACCTCCTGCTGGGCCTGGCGGGAGATTGCTTGATTGAGATTGTGAGCCTCGCTTAGCAGCGCTTCCTGTCGTTTTGCACGCATGCCATCGGCGGCCTTCCGTGCTTCGTCGAGGAGCCGCTGTCGCTCCACGCCCACTTCTATGATCGCCATCTTCATGCGGTCGGTGCGTTGCTGATCGAACTGCTCGTTCTTGCGCCGGAACTCCTCGCGCTCTCGTTCCGCTTCCGCCTTTCTTGCGTCGGCGTCGGCGAGTTTGGCAGCGATCCGTTTTTCGCGCGCATCGATCGCGCCTAGGATCGGGCGATAGAGAAAGCGCTTCAACAGCCACACCAGGATGAGAAAGTTGAGCGCTTGCGCACCGACAGTGAACCAATCGATGAGCACGGACTACTGTCCCGCGGTCTGAGCGATGATGTTACTCCAAAACGGATTGGCGAAGATGAGTATCATCGAGATCACGAAGCAATAGATTGCGACCGACTCGATCATGGCCAGCCCCACAAACAAGGTTCGTGTGATCGTGGCAGAAGCATCCGGCTGCTGTGCCAGCGAGCTCAGCGCCGTGGCGACCGCGCGTCCTTCGCCCAGCGCGGGCCCGATACTCCCCAAGGCGATCGTCAGTCCGGCAGTGACGATTGAAGCAATCGCAATTAGCGTCGCGCTATCCATAATGCCTCCTTTTTGTTGACGCCGTTCATGCTGAAGGAACTGGTCGTGGCTCTGATCTAGGACCAGTAACGCGTGTGGCGGCAGCGATATATACGGTGGCCAGAATGCTGAAGATGTAGGCTTGCACCATGCCGGTGAGCAGTCCGAGCGCACTCATCACGACGGGGAAAATGAACGGCGTGACGCTGAGGAGGATGGCGAGGATGAGCGCTCCGCTCATCATGTTGCCGAACAGACGCACGGCGAGTGCCAATGTGCGCGACAGTTCACTGATGATGTTGAACGGCAGCATGATGGCTGTCGGTTCCAAATATGATTTGAGATATCCGCCCAGACCCTGTTCCCGAATGCCGTACAGCGGGACGATCACCCAGACGCACAGCGCCAGAGCCGCCGTTGTCGAAAGCGAACCGGTCGGTGGCTCGTAGCCAGGGACAATCGTGAACAGACTGGCCAAGGCGACGAACAGGAAGAGCGTTCCTAAAAAGCCGATGTATTTCCGTGCGGGCCGCAGACCCACATCTTCGATTTGCTGCTCGATGCCCGTGACGATGATTTCCAGCAGATTTTGCCAGCGCGAGCGGTGCAATTCCGTGGAGAGGTTTCGCGTGATGAGCATTGCGCCAATGGCCAGCACAAGCATCAGACCCCATGTGAACACGATTGTGCCGTTGAGCTTGAAAAAGCCTTGCTGCCAGAAGACCATGTCGTCGGGACTAAGGCGCATGGCGTGCCTCCGCTGCCGAGCGGGTGAGGATATTGGTCGATGAACCCGTCAGCCATTTCATCGTCAGACGTGCGGCCAGGAAGCCAAGGAGGGACATGAGCCAGCGCTCCCAATGTGATCCTCCCACCAGATAGAACCCCGCCATGGTGATGCCTGTCCGCACCAGCATGCTGCCCATGAACCAAAGTCCCGGCTGTCTTGACGAAATACCCCTGCGGACGGTCCACCATAGTCCCCCGAAGAAGAACACACCGAGCAGAAGGCCAGCGACCAAAGGTGGCCCCAAAGATCCGAGTTCATTCATGGGTGTCTTCCAGATCGTCCTGCATCGCCTTGTCTTCCTTGGCGATCCAGTGCCACGCGTTGAAACAGCCGATGGCAAGACCCGCCACCAACAGGGCGAGAGTCCAGGAAAATTCGGTTGGATGACGTTGATCCAACCAAATGCCGAGCGCGGCCCCGAGCAGCGTCGGGATTGCTACCGACCAGCCGACGAGCCCCATCATTCCCAAACCGAACCAGACGCCTTTGCCGGCATTGCGCCGAGCCTTCAGTTTTCGCTCCGCTTTAGTGCCGATCGTCTTACCGAACGACTGCTCTTGGGTTCGAGGTGTCTTGGTCGGCCTATCTCTCATCGCGGACCGTCACCAAACGGCGGATGAGGTCGCCCTCCAGTTTTGCCAGGGTCGAGCGCATGTCTTGATCGCGTCGGTCGAATGTCAGGAACTCCCGTTCCACCGCGTCGCGCAACTGGCCAAGGACTGTCCCGCTCAGTGCGCGGCGGGCAGAGACGAGCACCTCGGCGCCAGATTTGATAATCACACCTTCATCGATGGCGACGAAAGTCTCCCCGTCAGAGGGCGTTTCGTAAATCAATATACCGGGGACGAGGGCCGCCACGCAGTCCAGACGGTGCGGTAAAATGGCAAACGACCCGTCCGGCGTTTCGGCGACGATGCGCATCACGTCAGTCTTCTCGACGAAGATCTCGAACGGCAGGAGAATCTTGAGATTCATGGGTCAGCCCGCAGGTTCGAGTTCTGATTGAGAGTTCGTTCTGGCTTCGTCGATCGCGCCGATCATGTAGAGCGCGCTTTCGGGGAAGTCCTTGAATTCGTCACGCAGGATGCGCTCACAGCCGCTCAGCGCGTCCTCGAGACTGACCAGTTTGCCCTTGTGGCCTGTGAACTGTTCGGTCGTGAAAAAAGGTTGCGTCAGAAATCGCTCCAACCGGCGTGCGCGCGCGACGATGTTGCGATCGGCGGGGGAAAGCTGTTCCAGACCTAACATGGCGATGATGTCTTTGAGCTCATCATATTGTGCAAGTGTCCGGCGGACCTCCTGGGCCAGGCTATAATGGCGTTCGCCGACGACGCCAGGGGTGGCCATCTTGGATCTGGACTGCAGAGGATCGACGGCCGGGAAAAGCCCTTCGCTGGCCCGCTTGCGCGATAACACGATCGACGCGGAGAGATGCGAGAAGGTGTGCACGGCTGCCGGATCGGTAAAATCATCGGCGGGCACATAGACCGCCTGGATTGAGGTGATTGCGCCGGTGTCGGTGTTGGCGATGCGCTCTTCGAACCCCGATAGCTCGGTGCCCATGGTTGGCTGATAGCCCAGGCGCGACGGCATCTGGCCCATCAAGCCCGACACCTCCATGCCCGCCTGTATGAAGCGGAAGATATTATCGACGAGCAGCAAGACATCGCGGTGTTCGTCGTCGCGGTAATATTCGGCCATCGTCAGGGCCACATGTCCCACACGGAATCGCGCGCCTGGCGGTTCGTTCATCTGCCCAAAGACCATCGCCATGTTCTGTAGCACGCCAGCGTCCTTCATCGCATCGTACAGCTCTTCGCCTTCGCGGCAGCGCTCACCGATACCGCAAAAGATACTGATTCCGGCGTTGTGTCCGATCATATTGTGAATCATTTCGGTCAGCAGCACCGTCTTGCCGACACCCGCTCCGCCGAAAAGTCCCGCCTTGCCGCCGCGTTCGAGCGGCGCCAGAACATCGATGACCTTGATCCCGGTCTCGAAGATCTCCGATTTGGTCGAGCGGTGCATAAGCGAGGGCGGTGCGCGGTGAACCGAACGCCATTCGACTTCGGACAAAGCAGCTTTGCGGTCTATGGCGTTACCAAATACGTCGACCATCCGTGAGAGCACGGACTTACCCACGGGGGCCTTGAGCGGCCCGCCTGTGTTTTCCGCCGGCGAGCCGCGAGCCAGGCCCTGTGTCGGTGTTAGGGCAATGCCCCGCACGTGGTGCGCATCTTGCTGCGCCAGCACCTCAATGACGATCTGTCTGTCCGGGCCGGCACGAAGCACGGAATAGATGGGCGGTAAATGATCCTCGAAACGGACATCCACGACACTGCCGCGAACTGCGACGACCACGCCAGCCTTCGCCAATCGCGACGCAGTGCTCATGGCGCCGTGCCAAATGTATTTGCCAGCTGACCTTGGCGTCCGGACGGCCGACAACTTTGCAAGGTTCGAGGGGCGGAGAATGGGCAGGGGGAGGACTCCGCCCCTCGAACGACGCCTGCGCGCTGCTGATTGTTGCCATTATCGCGCGCAGGAACGATCGAAATCATGGATGCGCGCAGCAACAGCGAGGGGCGTATCCCGACCTGGACAGCATGTGAGAATCTCCGTCTGCAAAGTCGTTTCATCAACTGCGGCGCGCCTGGGGCCACTGCAGTGGTTGTCGTTGATTCTGAGATTCTGACGTTCTTCATCTGCGATTCTTACACTTGAAATCTGATTTCTTGGCCTGCGTCGCCCCAAAGGGCATGCGATGGTCGAATCGAGCATATCGATCGTTGTCCAGCCTCCCGGTCCTGAGCCCGAACGCCTGACATGCATTTGTGGTTTGGTTCGGATCATTCACGGCAGGCAGCTGCGGACCGGACTCGGGACATCACCGACATTCTCATACGCCGATTTGCGATGGACGGAGGCGATTCATGGTCTGGCGACCTTCCTTCATTTCATGGCTCTGTAAGAGTCTGATTCAAAACTAACCGACGTGATTTCATAGCCTTGTGATGCGGCGCGTGAGGAGCTGGATCGAGGCGATGAACAGCCACGCGGTTGCCGAGGCGATGGTCTGCTCGAAGTCCTTTGCGAGACGTCGGTTTCGGTTGAGCCATGCCAGGGTGCGCTCGACAACCCAGCGGCGTGGGAGAACCTCAAAGCCCTTTGCTTTGTCGGACCGTTTGACGATTTCGACGGTCCACTTACCAACCCTGCGCAACGCCTGGCGGAGCTTGTCGCCAGCATATCCGCCATCGGCGAAGACATGCCGTAGCCACGGGAAGCGATGGATGATTTCGGCGAGCACCAGCGGTGCGCCATCACGATCCTGGATGTCGGCGGTGTGGATCACCGCATGAACGAGATTTCCATCGGTGTCGGTGAGGATGTGGCGCTTGCGTCCCTTGATCTTCTTGCCTGCGTCATAGCCCCGTGAGCCGCCACTTTCCGTGGTTTTGACGCTCTGGCTGTCGATCACTCCGGCGCTTGGCGACGCCTCGCGGCCTACAGCTTCGCGCCCGATCAGCAACAGGACATGATTGAGCGACAGCCACAGCCTGTTATCACGCCACAGGTAGAACCAGCGTCGCACCGTCGAGACCGGCGGAAAGCAGGGCGGTAGCATCCGCCATGGCAGTCCGCCCCGCAGCAGATACAGGATCGCTTCGACAATCCGCCGCAGCGGCCACTTGCGAGGGCGGCCAACATGAGAAGGTGGCGGGAAGAACGGCTCCAGCACCGCCCATTCGGCATCGGTCAAATCACTTGGCAATGCCAGTTCCGCGCGGGCATACTGCGTCCGAGTGGTGTCGGTCCACATCGTTGATTTCCTTCGGTTCGTTGCAAAACCGCTGAATCAACGACTTGAGTAAGCGTCAAGCTAACCAGCTGATACCACTCAACTTAATTTCGGATCAGGCTCT